>CAYNBX010000052.1:0-9767 GCA_964395505.1 uncultured Bacteroidales bacterium
AAATTGTTATGTGTTTTTCAGTAAGCCCTATTTAATGTTAGATAAAAATGTAACAATACTGAAGGGCTTGAAAATGAAATAACTTTATTTTATCTCATTATTTAATTTTATCATTGTATTGATGGTTATTGAAACTCAAAATTTTAAATTTTCTTAAAAAGACTCATTCTTGAAACCAATACTGATATTAAAAAGATGAATAAAATATTCTCATTTTACTATATTTGCAATCTTTATAATCATTGAAATTATGAAATCAAAATTAATTATTACAATCACTTTATTAATTTCTTTTCATTATAATGCATCAGCTCAAGTTAATATCAAAGATTCTAGCGTATTTGCAAGTATATTTTATGTTTCTTTAGGATATCAGATTCCAGCAGGAGATATGGCAAAACGTTTTGGAAGTAATTCAAATATTGGAGGTGGTTTTTTGCTAAAGACGAAAAGTAATCTTTTGTTTGACGTTGACTGTAATTATATTTTCGGTAATAATATTAAAAATGAAAGTTCAGTCCTTGAATGTATTTCAACAAGCGAAGGTTATGTTATTGATGGTAATGGAATGTATGCAGATATAAATTTGAATGAAAGTGGTTTTTATGCTTCATATAAAATGGGTAAACTTTTTCCTGTTTTTAATGAAAATCCTAATTCAGGTATAGTCTTTATAAGTGGCATTGGAATGTTACAACATAAAATCAGGATTGACAACAAAGATAATACTGCACCACAAATAAAAGGTGATTATAAAAAAGGCTATGATAAACTTACCAATGGTCTTGCTGTCACTGAATTTATTGGGTATATGCACTTATCAAAAAAACATATTGCTAATTTTTTTGCCGGATTTGAGTTTATACAGGCATGGACAAAGTGCAGAAGAATATATGATTTTAATAAGATGGCTGAAGATAATTCAAAACATTTTGATATGCTTTCCGGTTTCAAAATAGGTTGGGTTATCCCTATTTACAAGCAAGCCCCTAAAAAATACTATTATTATTAATGATTCAATCTTTTTAATTTTAAAAAAGCAAAATAAAAACATAAAACGTAATATTTATTTTATAATGTCTTTCATCTATAACATTGGCATACATATATATCAGATTATTATACTTACAGCAAGTTTGTTCAATAAAAAAGCGAAGCAAAGGGTTTTTGGCAGGAAAGCATTATTTAAAAAAATTAAATCAACAATAAAACATAATGATAAAATTGTATGGTTTCATTGTGCATCTCTCGGGGAATTTGAACAAGGCAGAACAGTTATTGAATCTTTTCGTCAGTATCACCCTGAATATAAAATTTTATTGACTTTCTTTTCTCCTTCTGGATATGAGATAAGAAAAAATTATCAGGGTGCTGATTATATTTTTTATCTTCCTATTGATACAAGAACTAATGCTAAAAAATTTATAGAGATTATTAATCCTAAAATGGTTTTTATAATAAAATATGAATTCTGGTTTAATTATCTGAGTATTCTTTATAAGAAAGCCATTCCCACTTATATTGTATCTGCAATTTTTCGTAATGATCAATATTTTTTTAAATGGTATGGAATATGGTTCAGAAAAAGGTTGAAAAATATTACCTGTATTTTTGTTCAGGATAAAGATTCAAAAGAATTACTGAATTCAAAAGGTATTACAAATGTTTTAATAAGTGGGGATACTAGATTTGATAGAGTTTATAAACTATCCCAACAAAAAAAATCCTTCCCTTTAATTGAACAATTTCAAAAAAACTGTAAGATATTCCTTGCAGGAAGCACCTGGCCTGCCGATGAACTTTTAATAATGGATTTGATTGATGAAAATATTGATAATCTGAAATTTATCATAGCTCCGCATGAAACAAATGATGAAAGAATAAACTCATTATTAAAGCAAATTAAAGGCAAAGCGATTAAATATTCTGATGCAACTGAAAAAAATATTAAAGACGCTAAAATATTGATAATTGATTATGTAGGTATTTTATCTAGTTTATATCAATATTCTTCAATTGCTTATGTTGGAGGCGGTTTTGGAATAAGTATTCATAATATTCAAGAACCTGCAAGTTTTGGGAAACCAATATTATTTGGTACTAATTATCATAAATTCAGGGAAGCAAAAGATTTAATTAATCTATGTGGCGCTTTTAGTGTAAAAAATTCCAATGAATTGATATTAAAAACACAGGAACTATTAGATAATCCTGAACTTTATAAAAAAACTTCTGCTGTTTGTACAAATTACATAAATGACAAAAGGGGGGCTACTGAATTTATTTTTAGTAAATTAAACCTGAGTTGATAATGATTTAATTCCTATTAAACTTCAGACCCTGAAAATTATTATCTATCAGGAAAAAAATTCAGAAAATTATTAGACAGTACACCTCCATTTGATTCTGTACCTTGGGCAGGAAAAATTTTTTCTTAGCAATGTTGAAATTATTTGTGGTTCTTTGGGAGCTCCCAAATTATATTTATCAGAAGCTCAAAAACATTGATTTTTCAAAATGCGATGAAAACGTACAGACAATCCCTATTTCAGTTTCTCTACCAAAAAGAAGTTCCGCCTGATAATTATGGATCGGAGAGAGGAAAGAGGAATTTCAAAAAGAAACAAAAAATATCAGGTCAATTTAAGACAGTTCAAAATGTTTATGCCACATTACGATCTATTATAGACACCAGCATCAAAAGAAAAATCTCAGTCATACAATCGGTGCTCATTGCTCAAATGCCCGTTATACAGGCTGAATAATTACATCTGATTTTCTTCTTTTATAAGGAAAATGTAAACAGGGTAATGGTCGCTGTAACCTCCCTGGTAAATGCTGCCCACATAAGTTCTTAAGGGATAACCTTTATAAGGGCCAGAATTTTTTGTTATAAATCTTTTGTTAAATACTTTTGCAGTAAAATATTTATAACTTGATTTGTTATTACCTAATAATGATTGTGTTAATATTATTTGGTCAAATAAGTTCCATGAATCTCTCCATGCAAGTGAGCCAATACCATTTTTATAAAGTTTCGTCATAGGATCAAATAGATCGCCTTTTGATAGTTTATTTATGCTGCCTTTTGCTCTGAGATGTAATTTTACGCTTTGATTAACAGGGTCGTCATTCAAATCACCCATTACAATTATTTTAGCATCTTTGTTTATTTTTAAGAGAGAGTCAACAGTGAGGCGTACTCTGTCAGCAGCAGCATTACGTAAAGGACGGCTTCTCTTTTCACCTCCTCTTCTCGAGGGCCAATGATTTACAATAAAATAAATAGAATCTTTATCCAGAATGCCTGATACAAGCAGTTGATCACGAGTACGAAAATAAGGCATTTGTTTTATTTTTAAAGGTATGGGTCGGCTGCTTATTACTTTAAAATATTTTGGCTGATAAAGCAAAGCTACATCAATACCACGCCTGTCTGGAGAATCATAATGAACAATATGATAGTTTAATGGTTTTAATTTTGGAGTTTTAACTAAATCTTCCAATACCTGACGGTTTTCCACTTCAGAAACTCCTATTACAGCTGGACCATCAGAAGTTAATTCTGTACCAATGCGTGAAATTACTTCAGATAAATTATTTAGCTTGTTTTCATATCTGCTGCTAGTCCAATGATCTTTGCCCTGAGGCGTAAATTCAGTATCCCGAACTCCCTTATTATCAATTGTATCAAAAAGGTTTTCCAGATTGTAAAAAGCAATACAAGCTACATGGTATTGTTTTTTCTTTTGAGCATATACGCTTGCGATAATTAATAATTCAATAAGGGAAAAGAGTAAAATTTTCTTAAAGATTTTTACGTAATTTGTTATTTCCATGATTATTATTCTTTAAAATTTAAACTGTTCTTTGTTCTTAATATTTTTTAACATACAAAAAAATATAAATTAAATCACAAAATTAATTATTTAGAATGAATAATTAGCAAATTATATGTTAAATAAACATTATTTCATTAATCCCTGCACTAAAGATACTGTGTAAAAATATATTTTTTTACAGTAAAAGTCCGCTGAAGCGGACTGGCAATTAATTTATAAACACCTTTAAATCGCCGCAATAAATTGTAGTGCTGTATTTTATTTCAGATTATCCCATATCTTCAAAGCTCCTATAAAGGATTAAATTCCTCATACTTAGTTTTTTTATATAAAACACAAAAATTATTTTTCTAAGAAATTAAAACATTATATCTAATTCATTTATTTTTATATAAATTTGTAGTCTCAAAAAATAAAATATTTTAATCAAAATAAAACTATATTTATGTCAAGGAAAATCACACTATTATTAACAATATTCTTTTTGATATTTGTTTTTAAGTCATTTTCGCAAAATGATACTACAAAAGTATCAACAGAAGCTATTCCTACAATTACTATTTCTCCATCCGAATTACAAAGCGATGAGGAGTCGCAAGATATTTCAGGATTACTACAATCCTCAAGAGATATTTTTGTTTCCACAGCAGGCTATACTTTTGGACCTGCACGTTTTCATATTCGTGGTTATGATTATAATAATACAAATGTTTTGATAGATGGAGTGCCTGTTAATGATATGGAAACAGGCAGGGCATATTGGTCAACATGGGGAGGTTTGAACGATGTTACAAGAAATAAAGAGATTAACACTGGCATCGTGCCCAGCAGATATTTATTCAGCGGCATTGGAGGTGTTACTAATATTATTACTCGTGCTTCAACTTATCGGAAAAGCGTTAAATTAACATACTCTTTGTCTAACAGAAGTTATAGAAACAGAGTTATGTTCACTGTTTCAACTGGTTTAATGAAAAACAACTGGGCAGTAACTGTGTCAGGCTCCCGTAGATGGGCACAAAACGGCTATGTAACAGGAACATTCTACGATGCTTGGGGATATTTCTTATCTTTAGAAAAGAAAATAAATAAACATCACAGCATTGGTTTTACAGCTTTCGGTGCACCAATAAAACGTGGTAAACCTGGAGTTTCTACTCAAGAAACTTATTATTTGGCTGGATCTAATTATTATAATCCTTACTGGGGCTATCAATGTGGCAAAAAACGAAACTCAAGAGTTAGTAATTATCATACACCTATGATGATATTATCTCATTATTGGGATTTTAACAAAAAAACTTCTTTAAAAACTTCTCTCTCTTATTCTTTTGGCAGAGGTGGCTCAACTGCCTTAAACTGGTATGATGTGAATGACCCGAGACCTGACTATTACAAAAATTTACCAAGTTATTTTAAAGATGATGATTTTATGTTTAATAAAATTACAAATCTCTGGAAAAATGACGAAAATTATAGACAAATAAAATGGGACGATTTCTATTTTGCCAATAGAAAAAACCTTTATACAGTTAATAATATTGATGGAATAGAAGGCAATGACTTAACAGGCAACAGGTCAAAATATATTGTTGAAGACAGAAGAAATGACCACAACCAGACCGGCTTTAACTCCATTTTAAATTATAATTTAAATGAAAATATTTATATTACCGGAGGTTTAAATTTAAATTGGTATAAAGGTTATCATTTCAAAAAGATTGTTGATTTGTTAGGTGGTGAATACTGGTTAGATATTGACCAGTTTGCAGAGAGAGATTTTGAAAATCCTCAGTTAGCACAGAGCGATTTATTGCATCCTAATCGTATTGTTAAAGAAGGTGATAAATTTGGATATGACTATTCTTCAAATATAAATAAGTATGGGGCTTTTGCTCAAAGTGAATTTTCTTATAAAAAGTTGGATTTTTATTTAGCAGGTACTTTAGCACACACTTGTTTCTGGCGTACAGGAAATATGAAAGATGGTAAGTTCCCTGATGATTCTTATGGAAATTCCGAAAAACAAAATTATACTAATTATGGTGCAAAAGCAGGTGTAACATACAAAATAAATGGGCGAAATTATCTGAGCTCAAACTTTGCATATCTTACACGTGCACCTCTCTTTAGAAATGCTTATATCTCTCCAAGAACACGAGACTTTGTTCTGGATGGATTAACAAGCGAAAAAATATTATCAGGAGATATTAATTATATTATTCATGCCCCTTTTTTAAAATCAAGAGTAACATTTTATTACACTAAGTTTAATGACCAGTCTTGGGCAAGAAGCTTTTATCATGATGAATTAAGAAGTTTTGTTAATTATTTGATGACTGGTGTAGATAAAATGAATTTTGGAACAGAGATTGGCATCGAAGCACCTGTTACCTCAACAATAACACTTACAGGAGTTTTAGCTAAAGGTCAATATATTTATGATTCACGACCTAAAGTTACTATCTCTCAAGATAATGACTCTAAAATTTTAGCAAAAGACAGAACTGTGTATTTGAAAAACTTTATGGTAGGAGGTATGCCTCAAACTGCTGCTTCTGTGGGCATAAAATATAATTCACCAAAATACTGGTTTGTTGGGCTTAATGTAAATTATTTTGACGATATTTATTTGAGCCTGAACCCTGACAGAAGAACTGCAGATGCTGTTGAAGGACTTATACCTGAAGACCCGCAATGGGACCAGCTTATCAAACAAGAACACTTAGATAAGGCTTATACTCTAAATATGTTCTGCGGTAAATCATGGAAGATAAAAGATTATTATATTAATCTTAATTTAAGCATTAACAATTTATTGGATAATAATAACTTTATTATTGGTGGCTTTGAACAATATAGGTACAATCCAAGAAATGTTGATAAATTTCCACCTAAATACTTTTATCTTTATGGAAGGAATTTTTTTCTTAATCTTAGTTTTAGAATATAAATAAAAATATTTCATTACACATTTCATTTTAAAAAAATTAATTCTTAGTAAAAACATGTCAAATTATAAAATAATGATGAAAAAGTCAAAAAAAATCTTCGTAGGTTTGTTCATTTTATTAACATTAGCAATGGGTATAGGAAGCTGCGTTAAAGAAAAATTTGATGAGCCACCAAGAATCAATATTCCTGAAGGTAATATTTTAACTATTGCTAACCTCAGAGCTATGTATCAGGGCACAAGTTTTAAATTCACAGGTGATTCTTCAGTATATGCCACAGTTACTATGGATGATAAGTCAGGCAACATTTATAAAAATTCTTATGTTCAAGATAAAACAGGAGCCATAAATTTACATCTGCTTTCCTCAGGCGGTTTGTACCAGGGTGATTCTATCAGAATTTATCTAAAAGGTTTAGTATTAGGAGAGTATTCAGGAATGCTCCAACTTGATTCTGTTGATGTTGATAAAAACATAATAAAACAAAAAACTCAAGTTGAGACATTTCCTAAAACTGTTACTATCAGTGATGTTAATACAGGTAATTATCAAGCACAATTAATTAAATTAAATGATGTTCAGTTTGAAAAATCCGAGCTTGGAAAAACTTATGCTGATGCTCAGAATTTACATTCAGAAAATAGGATTCTTGAAGACAGCCTTGGCAATGAGATTATTGTTCGTACTAGTGGTTATGCAAAATTTGCAAACGATACCTTGCCAGGTGGTAGTGGCTCTTTAATAGCTATTGTAAGTGAATACAAAGGAGAAATACAGCTTTATATTCGTTCAACAAGTGAAGTAAAACTTACTGGTGAACGTTTCAATGCAGGCGGTGGAGGTGGAAATATAACCCCTGTTGACGAGATTAATGAAAATTTTGACGGTGTTGAAGATTATAAGGATATTGACATTGAAGGCTGGTCTAACATTATTGAGGCAGGAGATCGCAAATGGCAGGGTAAATCATTTTCCGGAAATAAGTATGCTCAAGCAACAGGTTATAATTCGGGACTTTCAGAAATGATATGTTGGTTGATCACTCCTCCTGTAAATATTAATAGCTCTTCAATATTAAAATTTAAAAGTGCTAAAGCTTATTGGACGCATCAAAGTAATACACCATTAACAGTTTGGGCTTCTTCTGATTTTGACGGAACAAATCTTAGCTCTGCTAACTGGACTCAATTAGATGTTACAGTTGCAACTCAAAACGATCCTGATAATGATTGGATCCCATCTGGTAATGTCAGCCTTGCAGATTATGCAGGAGGATATTGTTTTATTGCATTTAAATATTATGGAAGTGATACAGAATCTACATCTTTTCGTATTGATGATGTTGTTGTAAATGGTGGTGGAACAGGTGGAGTAACTTCAATTGATGAAGACTTTGAAAGTCAATCAGATCAAGAAGATATAAATATTCAAGGCTGGCTTAATATTGCTCAAGAAGGTACAAGAAAATGGAGAGGTAAAAAATATAATGAAAATACTTATGCTCAAGCTACTGCTTATAATTCAGTTGATGATAGTAATGTTTGCTGGCTTATTACTCCTCCCATTGATTTTGATGTTTATAATAATGAAAAAATAAATTTTGAAACTGCCCAGGCTTATTGGGTACATAATGGATTAGAAGTTTTAATATCAACAGATTTTGATGGAACTAATGTAGCATCTGCTACATGGGAAACATTAGATGCTGATATTGCCGGTGAAAACGATCCTGATAATGAATGGGTATCTTCTGGTGATGTTGATTTATCATCTTTTACAGGAATAGGTTATATTGCTTTTAAATATACAGGTAGCAATACTAACGGGGAAACAACATCTTACAGAGTTGACAATATTCATCTTTCTCATGAGTAAATATTTGATGAATTTTTAATAATATTTTTGAAAGCTGCAAAATAAATAAATTATTGTAGCTTTCTTTTTTTTAGGGTAAGTTTATTTTTTTACTTTTGTCAATATTTTGTTTATCTAATTTTTATTAATGTGTCTGACAGCATAGTAATTATTCCCACTTATAACGAAAAAGAGAATATTGAAAATATTATTCGTAAGGTATATTCTCTTAAAAAAGATTTTCATATTTTAATTGTCGATGATAATTCACCTGATGGAACAGCAGATATTGTAAAATCTTTAATACCTGAATTTTCTCGTCGTTTATTTATTAAAGAGAGACAAGGCAAGTTGGGTCTTGGCACAGCATATATTTATGGCTTTAAATGGGCTTTAAAAAGAAATTATGATTATATTTTTGAGATGGATGCTGATTTTTCGCACAACCCTAAAGATTTATTAAGACTTTACAAGGCAACTGCAAAAAATGGTGCTGACCTTGCTATTGGTTCAAGATATATTAATGGAGTTAATGTTGTGAACTGGCCCATTGGAAGAATTTTTATGTCTTATTATGCTTCGTCTTATGTGCGTCTTATTACAGGAATGAAAATCAGAGATACTACTGCCGGCTTTATGTGTTATAAAAGGAAAGTGCTTGAAACTATTGATTTAGATAAAATTAATTTTACTGGTTATGCCTTTCAGATTGAGATGAAATATACTGCATGGAAACTTGGTTTCAAAATTGTTGAAGTGCCTATAATTTTTATAGATAGAAAAGCAGGAGTTTCTAAAATGAGCTCAGGCATTTTTAAAGAAGCTGCTTTTGGGGTGATTAAGTTGAGATTTAAAAAAATTACTCCCTCAAAAAAAATTACTTGAATGTTGTTAATCAATGTCTGTAAGGGAACTTCTAAAAATATAAGTTTTTGATAAGAAAACGTCAAGAGAACAAGGCTTGCGAAGTTTTGAAAATCAAGAATCACGATGCATTGGGATGACTAATTTTTAAGACGAGTACAATGCAGTTATTGGAATTTTCTTAAAAAGACTAAATAGAGTCTGTCCATAAAGTCAGTGTTTGATTCAGAATGTTCGAGTTCGAGGCTTGCGA
>CAYNBX010000053.1:0-9610 GCA_964395505.1 uncultured Bacteroidales bacterium
AAAATATTTCATCAGTAAAATAGTGATTTTAACCTGGATAAAAGTTTAATGGTTTGAAATATTTTGAGATTTACTCAGAAACTTATAGATGTAACTCAAAGCCTGAAGTAGTTTCATCTTAAAAGCTTGATAAAATAAATTTTATGAATTTGGAGAGATGAGGCAAAGTGATAAGGAAACCCCAATATAGAAGTGCATAAATTTGGATATTTTGATATTGTATAAAAAATAAAATTATGAATTGTAAAGGGATAAAGGGACTTTTGTTTGATTTTATTGATAAAAAGCTTGACCGGTTTTAGAGGATAAAGTTCGTGAGCACTTAAAAAATTGTGATACCTGTGTAAAAGAAATTGAACAACTAAGAGAACTTTAATAAAATCCTAAAAAAGCTCAAAATATACCCATATAAAGTATGGTTTATTTTTAAATTTATTATTTATTTAATTGTAACAATCAATTGAAATATTCGTCTAATATTTGATTATAAAATTAAAAGTATTGTTATTAAATATTTATTAGAAGAATATATTCAAACATAAAATAATACGTTTTATACTTAAACCACATTGTTTTAATCAAACATCAAATCATTATAATATGAAAAGATTAACTTTATTATTAATACTTTTATTTATACAAATTATACCTGATAAGCTATTTGCAGAGAAAAAGATTTATACAACAAAACGAATTAATTCCACAGCACCTGTTATTGACGGGCATTTTAACGATTCTATTTGGAAGATAGTAAAATGGGAAGGTGACTTTATTCAAAGAATACCTTATGAAGGTAAAGCTCCATCTGAAAAAACAGCATTTAAAGTTTTATATGATGATAATAACATATACTTTGCAGTACGGGCTTATGATGATGAGCCGAAAAAGATAGTAAGGCGAATGTCAAGGAGGGATGACCTTGAAGGTGACTATTTAGGAATAAGCATTGATAGTTATTTTGATAATCTTACTGCTTTTACATTTTACGTGAGTGCAGCAGGTGTTAAGAAAGATGAGGTTGTTTCAAATGATGGAGATAAAGAAGATGATACATGGGATCCGATTTGGTATGTTAAAACTGCTGTTGATGATAAGGGTTGGACAGCAGAGATTAAAATTCCTTTTACACAACTTAGGTTTGGGAAAAAAGAAAATCAAATTTGGGGTCTTCAGGTAACACGTAATTTATCTCGTAAAGAAGAACAATCGATGTGGCAGCTTATTCCAAGGGATGCAGCAGCTTGGGTTAGCCTGTATGGCGAGCTTCACGGGATAAAAGGTATAAAGCCTAAACGACAAATAGAAATTATGCCTTATACACTTGGTAAATTAGAAAAGTTTAAAAAAGAAGAAGGTAATCCTTTTGCAAATGGTAGTTCCAAAAATGCATCTGCCGGACTGGATGGTAAAATCGGAATTACCAATGATATGACTCTTGACCTTACTATTAACCCTGATTTTGGTCAGGTAGAAGCAGACCCCTCTGTTGTTAATCTTACTGCTTTTGAAACATATTTTGAAGAAAAAAGACCTTTTTTTATTGAAGGAAGAAATATTATGAGTTTTCAATTAACTCCTGGTGATGGGGATTTTTCAAATAATAATCTTTTTTATTCACGTCGTATCGGTCGTAAACCTCATTATTATCCTGATACTGATGAGGATGAATATGTGAAAATACCTGAAAATACTTCTATTATCGGAGCTTTTAAATTAACTGGAAAAACAAAAAAAGGCTTATCTGTTGCTGTGCTTGAAAGCTTATGTTCTAAAGAAAAAGCTGAAATAGACCATTTTGGAGAGCGTAGTAAGGAAACTGTTGAGCCTTTTACAAATTACTTTTTGGGACGCTTACAAAAAGATTACAACAAAGGCAATACTACTATTGGAGCTATGTTTACTGCTACAAACAGAGATATTAAAAATCCGGATTTGAATTTTTTACCTCAGGCTGCTTATACCGGTGGTATTGATTTCAGCCATTTTTGGAAAGATAAAACTTATGTCTTTTCTGTTAAAACAGTTTTTAGCCGGATTAAAGGAGATAGCACTGCAATAATTCACGCACAGACATCCCCTTTGAGATATTTCCAGCGTCCTGATGCTGGATATGTTTCATTAGACTCAAATCGCACAACACTTTCTGGACAAGGTGGGAATATCGGATTTGGTAAAATAGGCAATGGTCATTTCAAGTATTATGCTAATATAAGTTGGTCCTCCCCGGGACTTGAATTAAATGATATGGGATTTCAGCATAATGCAGACGTTATTTTTGGGTTTCTTTGGGCACAATACAGAATATGGGAACCTTTCAGCATTTTTCGCAGACTAAATGTAAATGTAAATCAATGGGGTTTTTGGGATTTCGGTTTTACAAATACTGCTAATGGTGGTAATATTAATTTTAACACGCAATTTAAAAATTATTGGCATTTTGGAACAGGTATAAACATACAAGGAGAGGATATTTCAAATTCGGAACTTAGAGGTGGTCCTTCCTTGAAATCTCCCGGAGGTTGGAGTAATTGGTTCAATATTAATACTGATATGAGAAAAAAACTACGTTTTGAATTTGGTGTAAACAATTACTGGGGCTATAATAGTCATTCAAGAATGAAAGATTTCTGGTTTGGTCCTGAATATCAGCCAAACAATGCTGTTAAAATATCTGTTCATCCTTCGATTAGATTTAGTAATGACAAAATGCAATATGTTACTACTGATGATTTTGGTATGGAAAAACGTTACATTTTTGCAAATATTAACCAAAAAACTATTGGCATCTCTATAAGATTAAATTATTACATAACACCCAATTTTTCATTACAATATTATGGTCAGCCATTTATTTCTGCAGGTAAATATACTGAATTTAAACGCATTACCTCACCGATGGCTAATGAATATTCTAAGCGTTTTCACGTATTTACTAATGATGAAATAAGCTATAACTCAGATGATGAGCAATATAGTGTTGACGAAAACAATGATGGAACAATAGATTATTGTTTTGATGAGCCTAATTTTAATTTTAAGCAATTTCGTTCAAACTTTGTTGCCAGATGGGAATATTTACCTGGTTCAACATTGTATTTTGTGTGGTCACAAGGCAGGACTGGATATTCTTCAACTGACGATTTTGCTTTCAATAGTGATATGCACGATTTGTTTGATGTATTCCCGCACAATGTTTTCTTAATTAAGGTTTCTTATTGTATAAAATAAGAATATTCAACTGTTTGTATTTTTATACTTAGCTCATTTTTTAATGTCTATGTTCATTAGAAAAATTTTCCCAGAGTTTGTAACTTTGGAAAAATTAAATAACAGAAATTAGTCCCGAGCACCCGGGACTAATTTCATTTATAATCATTCTCTTTTTTATCCTGTAGAAAAGCGTATCAAGGCGAAATGTATCAAAGCGAAGCATATCAGGGCGTAGCCTATCATATTGAAATATGCACTGACCATATCAAATCTTAATTCTCAAATCTTAATTCTTAATTTCTGTTAGGCATAACCTGCCCCGACACTTCTAGGTATGTTTCATTTAACACTTTCAGGCTTGTTGTGTTTTTTATTTTTAAATTATGCATTTCATACATAGATATTCATTTTAAGTTCTTTCAGAGTTTTTTTTACAATAAAATTAAATTTTCTCATGTGTATTTTTTAAAATATTATACAAAAATTCTCTTGCTCTAAACAATTTTGCTTTAACAGTACCTATAGGGAGTTTAAGTTCTCTCGCTATTTCTTCATAAGAATATTCTTTAAAATAACGAAGTTCAACAAGTTTGCGATAGTGTGGTTTTAATGTTTCAACAACATCCCGAATAACTTTTATTTTTTGATTTTTAATAAAACATTCTTCAGGGTCAAGGGATTCAGAAGGAATCTTATGAGATAGATTATGATTTTCTTCATTTTTAAATGATTTATCCATTGAGAAAGTATCTTTTTTTTTCTTTCTCATAAAATCAATACAATTATTAGAGGCAATCTTAAAAAGCCAGGTACTGAAAGCAAAATCAGGAGTATATTGCTTAAGATTTTTAAATGCTTTGCCAAAAGCTTCAATAGTCAGGTCATCAGCATCATTAGTATTATTAGTCATTTTTAAAAGCATAAAATAAAGAGAATCTCTATAATTTTCTACTAATTCAGCATAAGCCTTTTGGTCGCCTTTAAGAGCTGATATAACTAATTTATAATCACGTATAGCTTTTCCGCTAAGATGCTCTAACGCCATTTATTTTGTTTAATTATTAAATTTAAAAACGCAAGAATAGGATTTATTATAACAAAAAACAATTCAAACAAAGGCGAATATAACAATATTTTTTTTTCTCCTAACTTAATCATACATAATTTAAAAATTATTAATTGGCTTAATAACCTGAGTGCAAATATTAACAGCACAATTAAAACGTTAACATGCAAACAAATAAGAATAATAAATGTAAGATAAAACAGAAACTGAGTTATAGAATAAACCCCTAATAAAAGCTTGTGTCTAAATTTATAGTATCTTCCAGTTGAAAGATGTCTTCTTTTTTGTTTCATCCAGGCCAAAAATGAAGTCTTTGGTATAGAAATAGTATGGCTTTCAGGGCTAATTTCAATGCGTGAATTATTCTTTGTAGCAACATTATTAATAAAAAGATCATCATCTCCGGAACTTATTGTATAATGCAAAATAAATCCTTTATTTTTATAAAACAATGATTTGCGGTAAGCAAGATTCCTGCCTACTCCCATATATGTCTGCCCTATCAGGGAAAAAGAAAAATATTGAATGGCAATATGCAAAGTATCAAAACGAATTATTTTATTAATTAATCCTTTTCTGCTTTCATATTTTCCATACCCAAGTACAATTTCTGTTTTATCTGTAAAATTTGATGATATTTTATCTATCCATTTATTACTTGCTGGTTTACAATCTGCATCAGTTAAAATTATAATATCATTTTTAGCAGATTTAATTCCTATTGATAATGGGAATTTCTTACCTTTAAAGAAATTCAAATCCTGTTGAATATTTACTATTTTAAGATTAGAATATTTTTTAGAAAAAGATTTCAATAAAAAAATACTATCATCTTCAGATGCGTCATTTACGACTATTACTTCAAAATCAGGGTAATCTTGTTCAAGTACAAAAGGCAAGTTCTTTTTTAGATTTTTATATTCATTTTTGGCACATATTACAACAGATACAGGTTTTTTATTGCTTAATTTTTGTTTTTTATGATAAAAAGCAAATTTACTAAACACATACCAGTAATAAATTAACTGAATAGCTGTATTAACAATAAATACAATGTAAACAATGTAAAAAAATAAATTCAATTGATATTGTTCAAATAACATTATATTGAATATTAAAAATACAAATTTATTCATAATAATAAATAAAAATTAACTTTGACAAAATTTTTATAAAAATGCTTTTTAAGGTTTTAAAAACAGATAAGAAAACATCTGCACGTGCAGGAGAAATAACTACTGAGCACGGCAATATAAAAACACCGATATTTATGCCAGTAGGTACTGTTGGCTCAGTAAAAGCTGTTCATTTTAAAGAGTTAAAAGAAGACATAAAAGCTCAGATAATACTTGCTAATACTTATCATCTATATCTTCGTCCCGGTCTTGAAGTTATCGGGAGAGCAGGTGGTTTACATAAATTCAGTGGATGGGATAAACCAATATTGACTGATAGTGGTGGTTATCAGATATACTCACTTTCAGGTAAACGTAAATTTATAGAAGATGGCGTTGTATTTCAATCTCATATCGATGGTTCAAAGCATAATTTTACTCCAGAAAAAGTCATAGATATTCAAAGAACAATAGGCGGAGATATAATGATGGCTTTTGATGAATGCACTCCTTTTCCTTGTGAATACGAATATGCACGCAAATCAATGGAAATAACACATATCTGGCTGAAAAGATGTTATAATCATTTTAATAAAACAAAAATGGAACACCCTGAAAATAACGGCGGCAAATACGGTTACTCTCAAGCCTTATTTCCAATTGTTCAGGGTAGTATTTATAAAGATCTCAGAATAAAATCAGCAGAGACAATAGCTTCTTATAATGCTGATGGTAATGCTATTGGAGGCCTATCTGTTGGAGAACCTACAGAGAAAACGTATGAAATGACCGATCTGGTATGTAACATACTACCGGCTGATAAACCACGTTATTTAATGGGCGTTGGAACTCCTGTTAATATATTAGAAAACATTAGTCTTGGCATTGATATGTTTGACTGTGTTATGCCTACAAGAAACGGAAGAAATGGTATGTTATTTACAAAAAACGGAATTCTTAATATTAAAAATGAAAAATGGAAAGTTGATTTTTCTCCAGTTGACAAAGAGGGAACTTCATTTGTAGATATACAATATTCACGGGCTTTCCTCAGACATCTCTTTGTCTCAAAAGAAATATTAGGCCCAATGATTGCAAGCGTTCATAATCTTAGTTTTTATTTATGGCTGGTAGGTAAAGCCCGAGAAAATATTATAAAAGGAACGTTTTTAGAATGGAAGAATAAAATGATAAAAAAATTAGATGTTCGTTTATAGATCTTATCTAATCAAATTTTATTATGTTTTTTAAATTATTAAATTATTTATTTTTTCACAAGAATCATTTAAATCCCTTTCCAGGTCAAGTTATATCTTTTCGTTAAAAAATAATATACAATTATAAATAATGGAAAATTGAAAAGAGTTAAATGAAAAAGTTAGACATATATATCATTAAGAAATTTTTAGGAACATTTTTTCTTTCTATTGCTCTGTTAATATTAATTGTTATAGTATTTGATATTTCTGAAAAAATTGATGATTTTATTGAAAGAGAAGCTCCTATTAGAGCAATTATCTTTGATTATTATCTAAATTTTATACCTTATTTTGCTAATCTTTTCAGTTATCTCTTCACTTTTATAGCAGTAGTATATTTTACATCCAAGATGTCTTCTCATAATGAAATCACTCCGATATTGATAAGTGGAATAAGTTTCAAAAGATTTTTATTACCTTATATACTCACCTCTGTATTTTTAGCCGCCTTATCTTTTTATTTATCTAATTTCCTTATACCTCATACCAACAAGGCATTGATATCTTTTGAAAAAATATATATCAAAAATCCCATAATAAATAAAGATAGAAATATACACATGCAAATAAATCCAGGCACATTTGTATATGTTCAAAGCTACAACACTTTCAAAAAATTAGGTTATAAATTTGCACTTGAAAAAACAGATAAAACAAAAGGACTTTATTATAAATTAACTTCTGATTATATTAAGTGGGATAGCACTTCTGGTAAATGGAAGCTTAAGAACTATTTTATAAGAACAATTGAGGGACTAAACGAAAAAATCACCAGAGGTAAACAAATGAGTATTGCCTTGAATCTTCACCCGTCTGACTTTTTAACTAACATTGAAAATATAAAGACAATGAATTATTCTCAGTTAAGAAAATTCATTAAAAAAGAAAAGATGAAAGGCTCGAAAAATGTGATAGAATATGAAGTTGAGAAACATAAACGAATAGCTGACCCTTTTTCAACAATTATCTTAACTTTAATAGCAGTATCTTTATCAAGTCGTAAGCTAAGAGGAGGCATAGGACTGCATTTAGCAATTGGTATAACTATTGCCTTTGCTTTTTTATTATTTATGCAAGTATCAAAAGTTTATGCAACTTGTGGTAATTTATCCCCATTTATTGCGGTATGGACTCCTAACATTTTATTTGGACTCATTAGTATCTTCTTGTTAAAAGTAGCTCCTAAATAATCTTTGTGAAAAAACTCTTTTTAAATGTTATTATTAAGCAGCATTATTCGCACAAAAATATCCTGTCCCTTTAAATAAAAAAAATAGAATTGTAAGATGAACTATTCATGTTTGAACGCTTAAGCCATATTTATTATTTGATTGAACATCCCTAAACTTAAGTCTGGATTTAGCAAAATCGTTAAACAATAGGATTTTTAGTCATAAATTTAAGGATTTACATATTAATCAGTCTAAAATAAAGAGTAAAATTTCAATTTACCAGTCCAAACGAAATAATCAGGGAAATAATTTTTTATGTTAATATCACTTTTAAATATCCCGAAAACAGCAGAACCGCTTCCGCTCATTGAAGCATATATTGCCCCTGAGTCATATAACTGCTCTTTTATTTTTTTAATTTCAGGATATTCTTTAAAAATACTTTTTTCAAAATCATTATTAAGATAATATTTCCACTGTTCAACAGGTAATTTTATTATTTCTTTTAAGTGCCCTGAATTTTTATTCGGTACGATATTAAAATAAGCTTCAGCAGTATTAATAAAAATATCAGGTTTTACAATTATTATATAATATTTTTCAAGATTTAAATTAAAAGGTTTTAAACAATTACCTTTTTCATAAGCAAAAGAGGGTTTGTTTTCAATAAAAAATGCACAATCTAAACCTAATTTATTAGAATATTCTTTTGTTTGTTCTACAGAAAGCTTTAAATCAAACAACTCATTTAAAAGTTTAATTGTAAAGGCAGCATCAGAAGAGCCTCCCCCTAAGCCTGCTCCAAAAGGAATTCTTTTATATAAAAACATTTTAACAGCAGGCAAATCAAATTCATCTGCTAATAATTTATAAGCCTTAACGCAAAGATTGCTTCTGATATTCCCGGGAATTTCGATGCCTTTAGTCTGAAAATCAAATTTATCATCATTTGCAGGGATTATCTCAAGAGCATCAGTTAAATTAACAGGATATAAAATAGTTTCAATATTATGAAAACTATCAGGTCTCTTTTCCTTTACATAAAGACCCAAATTTATCTTGCACCCGGGAAAACATATCATAAATAAAATAATTTGAAGATAAAATCATAAACAAAATTATAAATATAAATCCAAAATTTATAAATTAAAAAATTATTTTAAAATTTTAAAATCTTATTTATTATTCTAACAGGTATTTAATGTTAAATAAAAGTATGGCAACTCCGAAGGGGTTGAAGATGAATAACCGTGAACCAAGTTAAAATTTATTAAAATAATAGACAAAATCTTTTAATCCTTTCAGTATTGCATAGGTAGTGACATTTTTTTGCCATTGACTACATCAGTGCTTATACTTTTTATGCACTTTCAGTAAATTTATTATAATTTAACCGATGTAAAGCGATAAAAACGAAGTTTCCCCTCTGAAACTGCTTCGCACTGTGTTCATCATATTCAATAGAGTAAATATTTCACAGAGTAAAAGTATTGCTTTACATCTATAAAGAATTATTGAATTAGGCGTTTTGATAATACAAGCAAAACCGTTATAATAGCGGAATAAAATATTCAGATATAGAACAAAGGTTTAAGTGTCTTGCAATTTTTGAGTTTCAGGCTAGGTTCCAATATGCTAATATTTATTATGCTTATCTGCCAGAGTTAAAATGGAAAGATGCATTTGCAAGAAAAACATTCAATAAGCAACATACAATAATCAACAAACAAGTAAAAAATGAAAAATGAATATTGAGTGTTTTAATTAATCAGGGTAAAAATACAACAT
>CAYNBX010000054.1:0-9600 GCA_964395505.1 uncultured Bacteroidales bacterium
ACAAACACTGACTATTCTTCTTAATTGCATTAAAGAATAAGTAAATTTTAGCAAAATTAACAATTTTTGCTTTGCTATTTTATTTACAATAATAAAAAAACAATATAAACTTTTTTTAATAAATATTTAATATCTATAAATTTATTCAAAATATATAAATTAAATAAATTTAATAATTTTCCTAATAATAAAAAAAACTTTTATATATTTGTAAAATGTAAAATTAATAATTGTTTAACTAAAAAATTTATGTTATGATGAAAAAACTACTGTTATTGACAGCTGTAATAGCTGTAAGTTTGAGTTCTTTTGCTCAAACAGGATGGATTCAAGTAAATTCAAATTTAAGTACAGGTAATGGAGTGGGTTATTTATCTATTTCTATTTTAGATAATACTGCTATATGGGGAGCAGCTATTGGAGGCGATGGGCTTTATGTTGATGAATTTACAAAGTCAACAGACGGGGGTGAAACCTGGACATCAGGCACTTTTGGTGCAGGCGACCCATCTATGATTTTTGGCATTAATGATATGGTTGCTTATGCTCCAATAAATTCAGGCAGTAATCCCGGTATTTACAAAACCACTGATGGTGGGGCTAACTGGACATATCAATCTACTGCATTTTCCAGTTCTTCTTTCCCCAATGTTGTTCATTTCTTTAATGAAAATGACGGTGTCGCTCAAGGCGACCCTTTAGGCGGTTATTTTGAAATTTACACAACAACTGATGGTGGTGAAAACTGGTCAAGAGTTCCTCAAGCTAACATACCAGATCCAGTATCAGGTGAATACGGCATCACAGGAAATTATTCTGCTGTTGGAGATAATATCTGGTTTGGAACTAATAAAGGGAGAGTTTATAGATCAACAGATAAAGGGTACACATGGGATGTTTCTTCAACAACCTGGGGAACCTCTAAAGCTGTTGACGTTACTTTTAAAGATGCATTACATGGTTTAGCTTTCCAATCTTATCTTGATATAGGAATCGTTGACGAGTTAAACGAAACTTCTGATGGAGGTGCTACATGGACCTCAATTACACCAAGTGGTGATTGCTATGGTCGTTTTATATCTTATGTTCCCGGTACAGATAATACTTATGTAGGAACTGCTTCTGATGAAACAGCAGGAATGGGTTGTTCTTATTCTTATGATGGCGGTCATAACTGGATAACTATAACAGATGGATACCCTTTTCATGCTTCAGCATGGATAGATAATGAAACAGGCTGGGCAGGCACCTGGGCTCTATCAGGAAAAAGTACCGGCGGTATGTATATTTATGATGGTGACCCTTTAACTCCTCCAGGACCTTCTGTTCTGTTTTCTGATGACTTTGAATCAGGAACCTCTCAATGGGACTTAACTGGAGACTGGGGCTTAACTGAAGAACATTATAATTCTGCAACTCATTCTTTAACTGATAGTCCTGGCGGTAATTACAGCCCTAATGTTACTTCTTATGCAACTATGGCTACTGGTGTTGATCTTACTGATGCTTCTATTAAATCAGCTTCTGTTTCTTTTTATGCTATCTATGATATTGAAACTGGCTTTGATTATTGTTACGTTGAAGTTTCAGATGATGATTTTGCAACTTATTCTACTATCGCAACATTTAATGGTGAAGGAAATCTTGACCCCTGGGTACAATATACTTATTCATTAAGCAATTATATCGGGAGCTCTAACGTTAAAGTTCGTTTCCACTTTTATAGTGACCAGGGTTATCAAGTAGATGGTATTTATGTAGATGATTTTCAAATAGCAAGTTCACCCGAAGATACTGACCCTCCTTCAATAGTTTATACTCCACCTGAATATTATGAAGGTTCATTAGGTGATTTTCAGGTTGCTACTGAACTTGTTGATATTTCCGGTATTAGTTCTTCTGAATTAACTTATATTGTTGATGGTGGAGATTCTCAAACTGTTCCCGGCATCAATAATCCCGGCACAGATGAATATACATTTATTATCCCTGAACAAACTCCGGGTTCTTTTATTGATTATTTTATTACTGCTGTTGATAATTCAGGCAATCTACTTACTTCTGTATCTGATACTTTCAACATAATAGCAGGTAATTATCTTAAATATGACAATTCTCAAGTTGATTTTTATATGGAATTTACCGAAGGTCAAGGAGCAGCAGTTAATATATCCTTAGGAGATAATCCAACTCAATTAGTTACATCCTTAATCAGAACTTATTGTGACCAAAGTGTTGGATTAAGCGACAGTATGTTAGTACATGTTTGGGGCCCGGGAGCAAATGGTCCTGGTGATGATCTTATCACTCCATTTATGGTATTCCCTGTTGCTACTTTTGAAAACACAAGTGCAATTACTCCAATAGATCTTCGCCCTTATGCTGACCAATTATCAGGATTAACCGGTGAAATCTTTATAGGTTTTACAGTCCCAGCTGGTACAGTACGTCTTACTATCACTGAGCCAGGCTCAGGCGAACGTTCATTCTATTATGATGGTTCTAATTGGGGACCTGCTACCGGGTCTTCCGGTGATATTGACTTCCACTTCAGAGCTATTACCAGTACAACAGATCAACCTTTTGGAAATCCTCCTAATAATTTACAAGCAACTGTTGATGGTAATGACGTTAACTTAACATGGGAAGAACCAGGCACACAACCTACCTGGATTCATTTTGATGATGGCACTAACAATGATGGCATTGGACTTACTGGTGGAGGTACTTATGATGTAGCAATACGTTTTGTTCCTTACCAATTACTTGATTATAATGGTATGTATTTAACTAAAGTTAAATTTTTCCCAAGAGGAGAAAATACCACTTACAAACTTCGTGTCTGGACAGGCGAAGACGCAACAAACTTAATTGTTGACCAAGCTTTAAGTGGTTTAGTATTTAATGAATGGAATACAATTACTTTAGACGAGCCTGTATTGATAGATGCTTATCAGGAATTATGGATAGGTTATAATTTAGTTCAACCTGCTGATGATTTCCCTGCTGGTTGCGATGCTGGACCTGCTGTTGATGGTTATGGCAATATGATCAACTTAGGTGGTTGGGCCAGCCTTTATTCTCTTAATCCTGATCTGGATTATAACTGGAATATTCAAGGTTATGTTACTCACAACCCAGGTGGTAAAAGTATTTCCATAGAACCTATTATTAATGAAAATACAAATTTAAGCAAGGGAATGCCTCAAAGAGGTTTCTTGAAAAAATCACCTAAGGCTAGTACTATTGACCGTGCTTTCTTAGGATATAATGTATATCGTGATGAAACAAAAATTAACGAAAGTATTGTTACTGATTTATCTTATGATGATTTATCAGTTCCTAGTGGAACTCATCAATATGAAGTAACTTCTGTTTATGACCAAGGTGAATCTGAACCTGCCGGCCCAATATCTGTTGACATTGGCACCCCTGTTATTTCAGTTACACCAACAAGTATGAGCGAAGCTCTGGAACCAGATTCAACTTCTACACAAACATTAACAATTAGTAATAGTGGTGTTGTTAATTTGAACTTCAATATTAACATAGAATATGGAAGTGAAAAATATGTAAAAAATCATTCTTCATCCAACATACATAAAATTAAAAAACCTACAAAAGCAAAAAAATCAAATAACTATTCAGAAAAATCCATAAATCCTATAAATAATAATCACTATTATGCAACTAGTGGACGTGAAACTTTATGGGATAATACTGATATAGGTTCTGGTACAAGTGGTATTGTATCTACTGAACTTACAGGTTTGCCTGTTGACCATACACTCGTGAATACAGCAGATGATTTTATTGTACCTGACAGCTTAGTATGGACAATTAATTTTGTTTATACAGAAGGATTTTCAAATTTAACTAATGTTGCAGATGCTTTTGGTGTAGTTTTTTATAATGACAATGACGGGGCACCTGGTGATATAATTTATTCTGAAACTAATGTACCTGAAGATATTAATAATGAAACTCAGAGTTTAACCTTAGCTGAACCTCTAACACTTTCAGGAGGTCATTACTGGTTATCTGTTTATGGAATTTATTATGGAGCTTCATCCTTAGATGATGGACGCTGGAACTGGACAACCGGCACTACTGGTATCGAATCAGATGCTATGTTACAAGACTTGACAGGTATATTTGGTGGATTTAACTGGACATCACTTCCTGATTTAGGTGTTGATAATCCTTCATGCTTTTTTATTATTGAAGGAACTCAAACTGCTGCTATGAACTGGCTATCTGTTAATCCTGCTGTTGATACTATTGCATCAAATGAATCAGAAGATTTAGAAGTTACTTTTGATGCTGCAGGCTTAGAAACTGGCGATTATACAGCAAACATTCTGATTTCAAGTAATGACCCTGTTACTCCGGTAGATACTGTCCCTGTTCTTCTTGGCGTTTCTGTTGGCTTAAATGAATTTGATAATGTTGCTACACTTATTTATCCTAATCCTGCTAATGACTTTATCAATATTAAATCAACTGATGAAATTAATAAAGTTAAGATATTTAATTATGTTGGTCAAAAAGTTTATGAGAACAATGTTAATACAAAATATTTCATAATTAACACTTCTTCTTATAAGGCAGGGATTTACATTATTAAATTACAAACAAACAAAGCTTTGATTACTAGAAAAATTACAGTTAAATAATTATTAAATTTAGAATTTTAAAAGGGGTCCGTCTTAAGACCCCTTTTTTATTAAATTTTATTATTTCAAAAGTTTAAATGAATATTCATTAGAAAAATTTTAAACTCTAATAGTTTTGTAATGATTCAATCATATATAAGATATTAAATGGTGAAAATCATAACAAATCATAAAAAATATACGTTCTGTAAAATAATGAGTATCAATGATATCACATCCTTAACTCTTTGCAAATTCATTTTCAACGATTTTAATAACTTATAATAATCTTTGAGTTTATCCGTTGATTATTATCTATCGGGTTTAAGCTGTTGATAATATATCTATGGTTTTTATTTTCAGTATAACCTTTTCGGTCTTATCATGAATAATATTTTAGCACATCAAAATATTATTTAACCATATTAATAAAATCATTTAACTTTGCTAAAATTTTTTTTTAATATAACAAATTAGGATAATGGATAAGAATACAGTTTGGGGCTTAATAATAATATTTGCTGTTTTAATTATTTATAGTTATTGGATGTCTCCATCTAAAGAAATGTTAGAAAAACAAAAAAGGATACAGGATTCCTTAGTAATAGTTCAACAAAAAGCTGATTCTATTGCAAAGATTCAAGAGGTAATTAAAGCAAAAGAAAAAGCACAAAAAATATTATCAGAAAAAATTATTCCCAATAAAGATATTTTATCAGCAGACACTAAACAAATAAAGGCTAATAACAGAGATAAACTTGGTGTTTTTGCAAATTCGGGTTCAGGTGTTAATAAAACTTATACTCTTGAAAATGACCTTATGAAAATTAAAATTTCCTCAAAAGGTGGCAAAATTATTAGTGTAAGATTAAAAAAATATCAAACTTTTGATTCACTTCCTCTACAACTCTTTGACCCTGATTCCTCCAAATTTGGATTTGAATTTTTTGCAAATAACAGATATATAAATACTAATGAATTGTATTTTAAACCCTATTATTATAATACAAATTCACAAGCTAAGGATTCAATAAAAGTTAGCGGCACAGATTCAATATCTTTTGCAATGCGTCTTTATACTGACGCTTCTGACACTTCATATAACCTAAATAAATATATTGAATTTCTTTATACTATAAGAGGTGATGATTATATGATTGACTATAAAGTTAATTTTAAGGGAATGCAAGGCATTATTTCATCAAATACAGATTATATTAACCTTATATGGAGTGCTAACTTACAAAAACAAGAAAAAACAATAAGTAAATATGATGGGCCTACTATTTATTATAAATATTTTCATAATGATGTAAAATATCTTTCCGAAACTAAAGATGATAAAAAATCATTAAAAACCAGATTAAGGTGGATATCTTTTAAGCAGCAATTTTTTTCTTCAACATTGATTACTGACAATAATTTTGTTAATGCAGACGTAAATGTATTTACTGAGCATAAGCATAATAATCGATATTTAAGATCAATGAAAGCATTAATTGGAGTTCCATATACTTTATCAGGTGTTCAAAAAATTCCTATGCATTTTTATTTTGGACCTAATAAATATAAAACATTAAGACATTACAACATTGGTTTGGAGCGACAAATACCATTAGGATGGAGTTTTTTCCTTATGGCATGGATTAATAGATTTGCTGTAATTCCAATATTTAATTTTCTTGAAGGATTTAATTTGAATTATGGTATTATAATCTTAATACTTACCATACTTTTAAAATTATTCTTATTTCCTATTACATATAAAACTTATTCATCATCAGCAAAAATGCGAGTTTTAAAACCTGAAATAGATGAAATAAGTAAAAAATATCCCAAAAAAGAAGATATGATGAAAAAACAACAGGCAACTATGGCATTATATAAAAGAGCAGGGGTAAATCCTATGGCTGGCTGTCTCCCAATGCTGCTGCAATTTCCTATTCTTATTGCTATGTTCAGGTTTTTCCCTGCTTCTTTTGAACTGAGGCAGCAATCATTTTTATGGGCTACTGACCTTTCGTCTTATGACTCAATTTGGAACTTCCCTAATGGATTTTCAATACCTTTCTATGGAGACCATGTTAGTTTATTCACTTTATTGATGACTATCTCCACAATCTTTTATACTAAAATAAATAATGATATGATGGGGTCCTCAAGTAATCAGATGCCAGGAATGAAAACTATGTCTTATCTTATGCCTATTATGTTTCTTGGAATTTTCAATAATTATTCTGCAGGATTAAGCTATTATTACCTATTAGCCAATATAATCACATTCGCTCAAATGTATTTTATTAGAAAATATATTGACGAAGATAAACTTAGAAAAAAATTGTTATCTAATAAAAATAAAAATGTAAAAAAATCAGGTTTCCAAAAAAGACTCGAATTAATGGCAAAACAAAAAGGCTATAATCCAAAAACAGGAAAAAGAAGATACTAAATTTATCTAGAGAATAATCCCATAAATATTTGATTCCCATTCATAAAATTTGATTATCAAATAAATAATAAGAAAATCATTTTTATTTTTAAATAGATTAACTAATTTTGCAAACCATTTTTTAGGAAATGATGATTTATTTGTATTCAAAAATACCATTATTAAATATCCTAAAAATAAAATTAAATAAATTATTAACCGGTTTCATATTACAGAAACACAAAAAGCAATAAATGACTACAAACGAATCAAGTGTAAATAATAAGTTAGATAATGCAGCTGAAAACAAGATTGAAAAAACTCAAGTTGATGAGAAAACAGTAAACAAAACAAAAGAAAATGAAATAAATGAAGATAAAACTCTTAAAAAAGAACCAACTGAAGCTAAAGCAAACATTTCAACTCAAGAAAAATCAACAACACCTGAAGAATCTTTTACAAATGAGCCAAAAATAACTGAAAACAAAACAACTATTGATATTAAATCTACTCCAGAAGAAGATAAATCAGCAAAAAAAGAAAGCCTTACAAGCAAAGAAGAAAAAACTATAAAAGAAGAAACTACAAAAAATAATAATAAAACTCCTGTTGACTTTGACTGGGATTCTATTGGTAAAAAACAAGAAACATATTCACCAGATGAAAGGAAAAAATTAGAAAAACTTTACGATAAGACTCTCAGTCAAATTGTTGAACACGAAGTTATTAATGGAAAAGTTGTTTCAAAAAACAATCGAGAAGTTGTTGTAAATATAGGATTCAAATCAGATGGTATAATTCCTTTATCAGAATTAAGATATAATCCAGACCTAAAAATTGGTGATACAATAGAAGTGTATGTTGAAAGCCAGGAAGATCCTAATGGACAATTAATACTTTCTCATAAAAAAGCAAGAATACTTAAATCCTGGGAAAGAATTAATGAAGCTTTTGAAAAAGAAGAAATAATTAACGGTCGTGTCAAATGCAGAACTAAAGGAGGTTTAATAGTTGATATTTTCGGCATTGAAGCATTTTTGCCAGGTTCTCAAATTGATGTAAAACCTATCCGCGACTACGATGTCTTTGTAAATAAAACAATGGAATTTAAAGTTGTAAAAATTAACCATGAATATAAAAATGTAGTTGTCTCTCACAAAGCACTTATTGAAGAAGAACTTGAACAACAAAGAAAAGAAATTATGTCTAAACTTAAAAAAGGACAGATACTTGAAGGAACAGTTAAAAATATAACCTCTTATGGAGTATTTGTCGATTTAGGCGGTGTTGATGGATTAGTGCATATTACAGACTTGTCGTGGGGCAGAATTAATCATCCAAGTGAAATCGTTGATTTAGACCAAAAGATAAAAGTCGTAATTTTAGACTTTGATGAGAGTAAAAAACGTATTGCTTTAGGTGTAAAACAATTAAGCCCTCATCCATGGGATTCTCTTGATCCAAACTTAAAAGTTGGTGACAAAGTAAAAGGTAAAATCGTTGTTATAGCTGATTATGGAGCTTTTATTGAAATTGCCCCAGGTATTGAAGGATTAATTCATGTTTCTGAAATGTCCTGGTCTCAACATTTAAGAACAGCTCAAGATTTCTTAAAAGTTGGTGATGAAGTTGAAGCTGTAATTTTAACCCTTGACAGAGAAGAAAGAAAGATGTCTCTCGGCATGAAACAATTAATTCCTGACCCATGGCTCAATATCAAAGAAAAATATCCAATAGGAACTAAACATACAGCTATAGTACGTAATTTTACTGATTTCGGCATTTTCGTTGAATTAGAAGAAGGCGTTGATGGTTTAATCCATATATCCGACCTATCCTGGTCTAAAAAAATAAAACACCCTGCTGAATTTACAAAAATAAACGCTGAAATTGAAGTCGTTGTCCTGGATATTGACACAGAAACCAGAAGATTAAGTTTAGGACATAAACAATTAGAAGAAAATCCATGGAATGTCTTTGAAACAATATTTACTATTAATTCAATTCATAAAGGGACAATTACCAGCTTAAATGATAAAGGTGCTATCATTACTCTATCTTATGGAGTTGAAGGCTTCGCTCCAAAACGTTATACTATTAAAGAAGATGGTTCTTATGCAAAAGCTGACGAAACCTTAGACTTTAAAGTAATTGACTTTTCTAAAGAAAATAAAAAAATCATTCTTTCTCATTCAAAAATTTACCAGGATATAGCAGCTGCTGAAAAGGCAAAAGAAACAGCTAAAAACAAAAGTAATAAACAAACAACTAAAAAAGCATATAATAAATTAAATAGTAAATCAGAGAAAACCACTTTTGGAGATATTGATGCTTTAGCTGATTTGAAATCTAAAATGGAAAAACATGAGAAAAAAGTAATGAAGGTAAAAAAAGAAAAAGAAAATAAAAAATAAATTAAATACTTTAAATCATTCAATTGATGAACTACGGCCTTCAGCCTGTAGTTGTTTAATTGGGGCTTTATGAAAAAGTTTGATGCGTGCCGGATTTGAGTAT
>CAYNBX010000055.1:0-9583 GCA_964395505.1 uncultured Bacteroidales bacterium
ATTTACAAAAGACGTCATTCTGAATCAAACACTGACTTTATGGACGGACTCTAAGTAAGCAGTTTGGATTTTCAAGAAATGTGAAACCTGAAATTATTTGCCGCTAACTAATAATCAACAACAAGCAAAAATTAAAATCAAAAAGTAAAAATTAATTGATAATAAAAAACAGCAAATAATCTATTTTATATATATTTGCATAACAAAAATTGAAATATTTATTAAAAATTCCTTTACAATTCATTAATCCATAGAAGATTATGAAGAATCTATATCTTATTGTCATTGTATCATTAATCATATTTACAAGTACACTTTTTTCTCAAACCATTACTTATAATTTTGAAAAACCGCAATTAAAAAAAACAAACAAAGAATACACAGAAATAATATATAGAAATTGCAGGAATTATGGAGAAATAGGTAAGCCTTCATTGCCTTATTTAGGTAAAAATATCCTTTTGCCACAAAATCAAGAAATAGAAAATATTAAAATTGTTTCAACAAGTTATTATAAAACAGAAAATAATATAATAATAACACCTGCAAGCAAGCCTCGTCCCTTATCTTATAAAACAAGCAATAATAAACTTATATTAAATTCTAAAATATATAATTCTTCAAAAGCATATCCGGATAATATTGTGATGAATTTCAGTACTCATTTTTTATGCGGTCATTCAATAGGTTCGTTTTCTCTTTGTCCTGTAATTTATTTCCCTGCTAAAAATCAAGTTAGATTCATCAAAAAAATAACCCTTGAAATTAAAACAAAAACAACAAAAAGAGCTCTATCCTCAAAAATATTTCTAAGAAAATCCTTTAACATCAAAAAACGAATAGATAATATTGTTGATAACCCGGAAATGTTAAAAACATATACATACCCCGAGAACAAATATGGCGATGAATCTGATATTCTTTTAATAACAAATAATGAACTTTTACCTGCTTTTCATAATTATATTGAATTTAAACAATCTACAGGTTTTATTGTAAGCACAAAACTTACTGAAGATATTTATAACGAATATACTGGAGTGGATAAGCAAGAAAAAATCAGAAACTGCATTATTGACTTTTATCAAAATCATGGGATAAGTTATGTTATACTAGGTGGTGATGCTGATCATAATGAATCGGATAATATAGTTCCTGACAGGGGATTTTACGTTAACACTGGCTTTGGTACTATTGATGAAGATATTCCATCAGATATGTATTATTCTAATTTAGATGGAACATGGAATGACGATGGTGATGATAAATGGGGTGAACCCGGAGAAGAAGATTTGTATGCTGAACTCAGCATAGGAAGGATTTGTGCAGATGACACAACTGAAGTTAATAATCAAACAAACAAATTACAGATGTATCAGGACAGCCCTGTAATCAATGATATTGAAAAAGCACTAATGCTTGGAGAATATTTATGGACAAATACTTATGGCGGGCAATATAAAAATGAAGTGGCTGATGGCAGCTCAAATCATGGTTACACTACAGTTGGAATATCAGATAATTTTTCCATTTCAAAACTTTATGAAATGAACTATAACTGGAAAATGGGTGATGTTTTTAATCAATTTAATAATACAGGTATAAATTTATTGAATCATCTTGGCCATTCAAATACTACTTATAATATGAAAATGTCGGTTTCCTGTTTAAATACAAGAAATTTTAAGAATGACGGCATTAATCGTGGTTTTTCTATAGGATACTCTCAGGGATGTTATAATGGTTCTTTTGATAACAGGAACGATGGCGGCGCTTACGGTACTTCAGATTGTTTTGCAGAAGATATTACAACTATCCCAACAGCAGAAGTTGCAAGCATTGGAAATTCACGTTATGGCTGGGGCTCTCAGGGTAGTACAAATGGTGCTTCTCAATATTTTGACCGGCAGTTTTTTGATGCTATTTTTGGCGAAAATATTACTAAAATAGGCGAAGCAAATGGGGATTCTAAAGAAGATAATGCTGCATATATACAGACTGAACCTGTCATGAGATGGTGTGCTTATGAAATTAATCTTTTTGGCGATCCTTCTATGGATATCTGGACTGCTGTACCTACAGAAATAATTGCAACTTATTATCCAAGTTTAGTTATGGGTGCAAATCAATTTTCAATACAAACAAATACCCCTTTTGCTCGTATTGCATTATTACAAAACGGAGAATTAATAGGCAGAAAACTTGCTGATAATAATGGTAATGCTAACATTAGTCTATTTTCTCCTGTAAATAGTAAAAATTCAATAACTGTCTCAATTATAGGTCATAACAAAACAAGGTATCTTGGAAATATAATAGTTGTTGAAAATGAACCTTATATTGTTTTTGATTCATATCAAATAGACGATTCAGAAGGTAACGGCAATGGTTTGCTCGATTATGGAGAAACAGTTAATCTGTCCTTAAGTACAATCAACATTGGGACTCAACCAACTTCAGACGTATTTATAACATTATCTACTCAAGACACCTCGATAAGTTTTATTGACAGCATTGAAAATTATGGATATTTTGCTGCCGGCGATACAATTACTATTGAAAATGCATTCTCTTTTAAAGTTTCTCCTAATGTTCCTGCTCATGCTGTAACTTTTAATCTTAAAGCAGTTGGAGATAGTACCTGGAACAGCAGTTTCACAATCTATGCTCATGCTCCTGATTTAGAATTCGGAACATTTGACATCTCTGATGTTTCAGGCAATAATAACGGCATAATAGACCCTGGAGAAACTGTTGGCATCACTATAAGCATTAATAACTCAGGCTCTTCTAAAGCATTTGATGTTTATGGAAATCTTACAACAGAAAATGAATATATTACAATTGATAATGACAGCCTTTCTTATGGAGATATTTTAAGCGGCGGGATATCACAAAAAACTTTTAATATCACTGCAAGCAGCGATATCCCAGATGGCAGCATTGCCAATTTCGATTTTAATATTTCAGCATTTAATAGATTAACTTCTAAAAAATCATTTTATACTTTTATAGGACAGGCCCCTATACTTATTCTTGATTTAGATGGAAATAAAAATTCAGGTTCAGTAATACAATCTACAATTTCAGAATTAGGAGTTGGTTCAGATTATATAACTGAATTCCCTGATGATTTTAGTAAATATTCTTCCATCTTTGTATGTTTGGGTGTTCTCTTGGATGATTATCATTTATCATCTATCCAGGATCAAAGTCTTGCTAATTTTTTAGATAATGGAAAAACAATATATATGGAAGGGGGAAACACATGGGATTATAAAACAGAACTTAAATTAAAATTCAATATAAATTATAATTCAGGTGCACTTAATAATTTGGAAAATATACAAGGACAAGATGAAACCTTTACTCAGGGAATGAATTTTAACTATACAGGTGATAATAACTATATTGATCAGATTGAACCAAAACAGCCTGCATTTTCTATATTAAAATCAAATTCTTTAGGATGTGCAGTAGCCTATGATGCGGGAAATTATAAAACAATAGGTTCTTCTTTTGAATTCGGAGGATTAAATGACAATACGGACCCCTCTACTAAAGTAAATTTGATGAAACAATATTTGGAATTCTTTGGATTAATTTCTCCTTCAGTTTCTATTCATGAGAATAAAGAACTTCCTGAAATGTCAAAACTCATAAATAATTACCCAAATCCTTTTAAAAACGAAACAACAATCAATTTTGAGATTCTCAAAGATTCAAAAGTAAAAATTGAAATTTATAACATTCAAGGCAAAAAAGTTATCTCACTCATCAATAAAAATATGACTGCCGGTTATCATAAAGTAACCTGGGATGGCAAAAATAACAAGGGCAAAACCTTAGATTGCGGTGTCTATTTTTGTAAATTATATTCTGGAAAATATACAAATACAAAAAAGATTATACTAATAAAATAAATTTATAAATATAATTTGAACAACAACTTAAAAATATCAATAAAAAAATTACTTTATGAAAAAATTATTACTTTCTTTTATCTTTGTTTTTTTAGTATTCAGTTTAAAAGCAGGAATCATTGAAAAAACATATCATTTTTCTAATTACAAAATTGTAAAATTTGACGATTATCAAATCATAACTTTTAAAAACACATTAGCAATAGGTAAAATTGGCGAGCCTGTTTTGCCTTATCATTCAATATCATTATTACTGCCTCCCGGGGAAGTTGCAGATACAATTGAATTTTACGGCGAAGACGAAACAGAAATATCAGGGAAATATCAACTTTATCCACAACAATATTCTCACCCAATTTCAAAGGGTAAGTCAGGGAAATTTGTTAAGAAATCACACATCTATCAAAAAAATATTCAATATCCAACATCATCAACAGGCATATTATCAACTGAATTTATGAATGGATATTCTTTTGCTATCTCTACATTTACTCCTGTAAAATATAATCCCTCAACAGGCAGCATTTCTTTTTACAAAAAAGTAACGATAAAAATTAAAACAAAAAAAGGAGAAAAAGCAGAAAATGCTTTAAATAATCTCAATTCCTCAAAAGATGTATTAACAAGGGTAAAAGAATTTTCTCAAAATCCTGAATTGATTTCTCAATATCCTGAGAAAAAAGTAAGGGATAATGATTATCAGATGCTTATTATCACTTCTTATCTGTATCAAAACGATTTTCAAAACCTTATTAACTTATACTCTAAAAGAGGGATTAAAACTCAAGTTGTATCAACGCAATACATAGATGTTACAATTTCAGGACAAGACTTGCAAGAGAAGATACGTAATTACATTATTCAGGAATATCAAAATCATGGTATTGAATATGTGCTTCTTGCAGGTGATGTAGAAGTAGTACCTTATAGAGGTTTTTATTGCAAAGTTTATTCATCTCAGATTTATGAAGATAATAATATTCCATCAGATTTATATTATTCTGCTTTGGACGGAAATTGGAACGAAAATGGAAATAATAAATGGGGAGAATATATAATAAGCGGAACAGACACTTTAGATGAAGCAGATCTCTTGCCGGAAGTTTCTGTTGGTCGTTTTTCTTTTAGCAATACCGATGAATTAAATAATATGCTTAATAAAACTATCTCATATCAAGATAATCCAGTTCTTGGTGAGTTAAGGAAACCTCTCTTAGCAGGAGAACATCTTTATGATGAGCCTCTAACCTGGGGTGCAGATTATATGGATTTGCTTATAGGGCACCACGAAGATAATGGTTACACAACTGACGGCATTCCTGAGGACCAGAATATAGAAAAGCTTTATGACAAAAATGCAACCTGGTCAGGAAGTACTATTATGGCAAAAATAAATGAGGGACATTCTTTTCTCAATCATGTTGGACATGCAAACGAAACCTATGTTATGAGACTTTATTTGAGTGATATAACAAATTCCAATTTTTATAATGTAAATGGTATTAACCATAATTACACAATAGTTTATACTCACGGCTGTCTTTGCGGCGCTTTTGATTATGATGACTGTATTGCTGAAAAAATGGTTTCTATAGCAAATTTTGCTGCTGCCTTTGTAGGGAATTCTCGTTATGGTTGGTTTAACGAAGGACAAACCGAAGGACCCTCAGAACATATTAATCGTGAATTTATCAATGCTCTTTATGGTGATAAAATTGGCAGAATAGGAACTGCTCATAAAATATCAAAACAAGAAACAGCCCCATGGGTCACAGCACCGGGACAATTTGAAGAAGGTGCATTAAGATGGTGTTTTTATGATTGTAATGTCCTGGGTGACCCTGCAATGTCAATATGGACTGATGAACCAATTGATATACAGACAAATTACCAGGAAGTCATTCCAGTTGATGCAAGTTCAATGAATGTCAATGTTAGTAGTAATGGGACTCCTGTTGAAAATTTAAATTGTGTACTGATGAAAGATAGTGTAATCCATGGCGTTGGAACCACAGATTCTATTGGGAACACAGTAATAAATATCAATCCACCAATAGATGAATTAGGTGCTGCCCAACTTATTGTTTCCGGATATAACTGCCTTGCAACTACTTACCCTGTTACTATTATTCCTTGTGATGTACCAGATGTTATTTATTCTTCTTATGAAATAAATGACTCTTCGGGAAATAATGACGGACTGGTAAACTATGGAGAGTCAATAAATCTTGGACTGGAAGTTATCAATATAGGCTCACAACAAGCAACAAATGTAAATATAACTCTATCATCTGAAGATACCTGTATAAATATCACGGACAGTACTGAAAATTATGGAGATATCGATTCAGGTGCTGTTGTATATAGAGAAAATGCTTTTGCTTTTGATGTTGCTAATAATATTCCTGATAATCATTTAATCACTTTCAATGTAACAGCAATATCAGAAGATACAACTATTTCAAATTTTAACATTACTGCTTATGCTCCTAATCTTTCAATTGGTAATCTTACAGTTAATGATACAGCAGGAGGTAATGCTAATGGAATATTAGAGCCTGGCGAGACTGCAGATATTATTATTCAATCATCAAACATTGGACACAGCGATTGTTTTAATACTAATGCAACTTTAACAACTACTAATAATTATGTTACAATTAACAATGATAATTATTTTTTAGACACTTTAGCTCAAGGCACAACGAAAAATGCAATATTTACAATAACTGTTGACACATCAACTCTAATTGGAACAAATATTGATTTGAATTATAAGCTTATTTCAGGAGAATACAATGTTCAAAAAACATTTTACAAAACTGTAGGCATTATTTATGAAGACTTTGAAACCGGTGATTTTTCTTCCTATGACTGGAATTTTGGAGGCGATCAACCATGGACAATTACTAACTCTAATCCTTATGAAGGAAACTTTTGTGCAAAATCAGGCCAGATAAATGATTTATCAACATCAGAACTTTTCATCACTTTCAATGTTCTCAGCGATGACAGTATTTCTTTTTTCAGGAAAGTATCTTCAGAAGATAATTACGACTTCCTGAAATTTTATATTGATAACAATGAATTTGATAAATGGTCTGGCGAAAAAAGCTGGAAAAGAGTAGCTTATCCTGTAACTACCGGAGAGCATACTTTTAAATGGGAATATATTAAAGATGCGTATGTATCTAATGGCAGCGATTGCGGCTGGATAGATTATATTGTATTCCCCCCGGTTTCTTTACCTGTATCAGTTAATGATATTGATAAAAATAATATCTCATTAAATGTTTTTCCTAATCCTTTTAATGATAAAATAACCATTAACTATTCTAACGAAAATGCTTCTAATGTTAAAATTACAATATATAATGCTTTAGGCCAGAAAATTAAAATATTGACAAAAAAACAAAATCAAAAACCAGGGAATCATTCAATTATTTTTAATGCTTCAGGATTACAAAAAGGCATATATTTTTGTAAATTTGAAACAAATAATTACACAACAATTAAAAAATTAATACTTTCAAAATAATAATCTTTAATTAATTAAATATTTTTAGCCATGAAAAAATTATTTATTACTTCAGCTTTTTTAATAATTTTCATTTCGCTTAGTTTTGCCCAAAAAAAATGGGTTGGTTTTACAAGCGAAACGCCGCAACTGCCTAAAATAACGGTTGTAAACCAAAGTTGTTCTCAGCTAGTTCTTGACATTTCAATACCAGGAATGTACGTAAGTAACATTAATGAAAAGGGTAAAACATATCAAAAATTAGAATTATATGAGTCAATAACAACTGAAGATGTGGGAAAACCTGAATTGCCAATGGTCAATAAGATAATTGGCATTCCATCAACAAAAAAAGTTAGATTTCAAATTCTAAATACCTCTTTTACCAGGTTAAATAATTATTTAGTATATCCTCTTCAAACGCCTGAAAAAGATGTAAAAGGGGGCAAATCAAATAAATTTGTAATTGATAAGGACTTTTACACAAGTAATAATTCTTATCCTAAAAACAATTTTTATATTGATAAACCTGGTATATGGAGAGATGTAAAAATATCAGGTATACACTTTACTCCTTTTATACATAATCCATCAAAAAAAGAACTAAAAGTTATTACACACTTTAAGGTCAAAATTGAATTTTATGGTGTAGATACTAAAATTGTTCTAAAAAGAAGTAAAAATATAAGCCCAAGTTTTTATAAAATTTATAAATCATCTATAATTAATTTCAATTCACTTGGTTATACCAAAGGTTACCGTTATAATTCTTCAGATATTAAATATTTGATAATAACCAATACTGGTGCAGTATCTACAATACAACCTCTTGTTGACTGGAAATATGAGCAAGGTTTTAAGACAGAAATTAAAACTCTTCAACCAGGATTTAACACGCCTCAGGAATTTAAAGATTATATAACACAACTTTATAATAGTTATGGATTAGAATATGTACTAATGGTAGGCGATACCTATCCTAATGGCGGTAATAATGGCGGCCCGGATGATGTTCCAATGTACTGGTGGAAACCAAGTGGTGAAGACGGCACTTATTCTGACAGTTGGTACACTTGTATGGATGGCCCTGATGATCATTATGCAGATTTAGCCATAGGAAGATTTGTTTATGATAATTTAGATGAACTTGAATTACAAATACAAAAAACATTAGACCATTATCAAAACCCTGATGTTACAACAAACTGGGCAGAAAATTCAATCCTCGTTGCTCATAAACAAAATTATCCCGGAAAATATACACAATGCAAAGAAGATATAAGAAATTTCGGTTACAGCCTTCAGACTCCTATATTTACTAAATGCTATGGTGGTGCTGGTGCAAGTAATCAAGATATCATTGATTTCATAAATACAACATCTTGCGGCATTTTTAATTATAGAGGTCATGGAAGCGAAACAGAATTCTGGCAATGGTGTAATGAAGGAAGTTTTACAAAAACTCATATCGCACAATTTACAAATCAAAACAAATTATTTGTAACCTTTGATGTTTGCTGTGATAATATGGACATAGTTGATTACAATGGAGATTGTCTTTGCGAATCATTTATGAAATCACCTGTTGCAGCCGTTGCTATCAATGGAGCTATAATACCTTCATATACTATTCCTAATCATGACTATGATAAAGAAATGTATAAGGCAATATTTAATGAGGGTATTTACAATATAGGTTATATCACTAATTTTGCAAATGCTTTTATTTTAGATAATCATGGAAGTGATGCTCGTTCAAATGTAAGAACATACTTATGGTTAGGGGATGCATCTCTTGAACCCTGGACTTTACAACCATCTAATTTAACTGTAGCCTGTGATTCTGTTTTACCTATTGGAGCTGATGATTTTATTGTAACTGTTACAGGAAATAATGGAGCTGAGGCAAATGCAAGAGTATGTATAAGTAATGATGACCACACTATATATGCTGTTGCTTTTACAAATTCAAGCGGCGTTGCAGATGTACAGTTCGATCAGCCAATTCAAGGCGAAGGCAGTGCTGAACTCATAGTTAGTCAACATAATTATTTGCCGTATCAGGAAGAAATTATTATTTCTGGTCTGCCTGCTCAAGCTTCAAACCCTAATCCAAAGGATGGGAAAATAGATATATCTCCTT
>CAYNBX010000056.1:0-9572 GCA_964395505.1 uncultured Bacteroidales bacterium
GCAAGCTCAATACAAGCTGTTATGCTCGTATTTAAAACAGTCATTTACAAAAGTAAAATCCTTGATTTTAAAAACTTCGCAAGCCTCGAACTCGAACATTTTGAATCAAACACTGACTTTATGGACAGACTCTAATTAATAGAATTTTGAAAATTAATCAAATTTAAATAAAATAAAACAAAACTTGTGATTCTTTTTTAAACTTTATAACTCATACATTAAATAATTTATTAGCCAGGGGGAAAAACAATAATATCTTTTAAAAATGAAATTTTTATATTCTCACATCATCGCCTAATCTCTTCTCACGATAAAGTGGATTCCTTTTCCTACATGAGAGGGTTAAGGTGAGGTCACACTGTTTTTTTTATACTGGACTCATTTATACTAAAATTATAATAAAACATGATAAATAAACAATTGATAAATCCTAAAAGCATTGTAGTGATTGGAGGTTCAAACAATATTCATAAACCGGGAGGCAAGGTTTTAAAAAATTTAATAGATAATCATTTCAAGGGGAAATTATATGTAACAAATTTAAAAGAAGATGAAGTTCAGGGTATCAAAAGTTACAAAAACCCTGATGGTTTACCAAACGTTGACCTGGCAATCATTGCTATTTCAGCAAAGTTTTGTCCTGACATTGTTGAGTTTCTGACAAAGAAAAAAAAAACAAAGGCTTTTATTATACTTTCAGCAGGTTTCAGTGAAGAAAACAAAGAGGGAGCTAAATTAGAAAAACAAATCGTAGAAACAATTAACAGTGTTAATGGAAGTTTAATTGGTCCAAACTGTATTGGGGTTTTAAATCAAAACTATACAGGAATCTTTACAACACCTGTGCCAAAGTTAGATCCAAAAGGCTGTGATTTTATATCTGGTTCAGGAGCAACAGCAGTTTTTATTATTGAATCAGGCATGCCAAAAGGTTTGACATTCTCAAGTGTTTATTCTGTGGGTAATAGTGCACAAATGGGAGTTGAAGATGTTTTACAATATTTAGATGAGACCTTTGACCCAAAAACAAGTTCAAAAGTTAAGATATTATATATTGAAAGCATTAACAAACCAAAAATGCTTTTAAAACATGCAACTTCATTAATTAAAAAAGGATGTAAAATAGCAGCAATAAAAGCAGGTGGTTCAGAAGCTGGCAGCAGAGCTGCATCATCACATACAGGTGCTTTAGCAAGTTCTGATGTTGCTGTTGATGCTTTATTCAAAAAAGCCGGCATTGTTAGATGTAATGGGAGAGATGAACTAACAACAGTTGCTTCAATATTTATGCATAAAGAATTAATAGGGAAGAACATAGCAATAATAACCCATGCCGGAGGCCCTGCTGTAATGCTTACTGATGCTTTATCTAATGGGGGCCTTAAAATACCACACATACAAAAGGAAAAAAGTAATGAATTACTTGAAAAACTCTTCCCCGGTTCAGCTGTTGGTAACCCTATTGACTTTCTTGCAACAGGAACTGCTGAACAACTAAGTTATATTATTGATGCTTGCGAAAATGATTTTGATAATATCGATGCAATGGCTGTGATATTTGGCAGTCCTGGATTATTTTCTGTTCGTGATGTTTATAAAGTTCTGGATGAAAAAATGAGAATCTGTAAGAAACCTATCTATCCAATACTCCCATCAATAATTAATGCAGAAAAAGATATAAATTATTTTTTGTCCTTAGGCAGAATTAATTTTCCTGATGAAGTTATATTTGGTAATGCTTTATGTAAAGTTTATAATACTCCAAAACCTGCCTTTTCTGAAAATGAACAATTTAAAATTGATAAAGAAAAAATAAGAGAAATAATTGACAATGCAAATCAAGGTTATCTCTTGCCAAAAGAAATTCAAACTTTATTAGATGCAGCAAGCATACCAAGAGCAAGTGAAGCTGTTGTAAAATCAAAAAATGAAGCTGTTAAAGCCGCTGAAAGATTAGGATTCCCATTAGTGATGAAGGTTGTAGGTCCTGTTCATAAATCTGATGTTAGTGGTGTTGCACTTAATGTTAATGATTATAAAACCGTTGATAGGGAATTTGACAGGATGATAAAAATAAAAGACACAACAGCTATTATGCTACAGCCAATGCTTTCTGGAATAGAGCTGTTTGTAGGAGCTAAATCTGAACCAAAATTCGGACATTTAATACTTTGTGGTTTGGGCGGCATTTTTGTTGAGGTTCTAAAAGATGTTCAGGCTGGTTTAGTGCCTTTAAATCATAAAGAGGCTTTAAATATGATTAGAAATCTTAAAGCTTATAAAATCATTCAGGGAGTTAGAGGACAGCAAGGTGTAAATGAAGCTAAGTTCGCAGACATTATTGTAAAACTTTCAGCATTATTAATGACTGCTCCTGAAATTACTGAACTTGACTTAAACCCCTTGCTCGGTAAACCTGATAAAGTTGTTGCTGTTGACGCTAGGATAAAAATTGATAAAACACAAATTGAATAATTTTAATTTTAAAACCCCTAAATTTGTGTTTAAATATTCATTATTGTAATAATTTTCTTATAATTGCAAACAACAATCATTTAAATCATTTTTTAAACATTAATTAAAATATAATATTATGAAGAAACTTATTATTACAGCTCTTGTAATTATTTTGTATTCAGGTTTGGGATTTGCTCAATATGTTAAATATGATAATGCAATAAAAATGCTTTCAAAAGTAAAAAAGACAGATTATCCCGAAGCTGACGAAATCAGTATTAATAACACTAAAATTCATCTTGACAAACATTGTCTCGGTACTTATTTGTATGATAACTATGAAAAAATATTAACTGAAAAAGCTAAAAAGGACAAAAGCACTGTTAGGTTCTGGTATAATGATATGTATGATACTGCAATTGTTAAAACAATAGAAATCATCAAATCTGATGGGAAGAAAGTATCATTTGATCCTTATACAATTTTAAAATTGAAACAAAACACATTTGCACAATCAGTAAATATATATTCTGAGGAAGGCTGGGTATTAACTGCAGAATTACCAGGCCTTGAAGTTGGAGACATAATACATACCGAAGAAATGGATAGCTCTTTTAACAATGCTATGGCAAATAATTATTTTGATATTATTAATGTAGAACATTACTCTCCTGTTTTAAAAGAATATTTTGAACTCAGTACTCCAAAAAAAATTAAATTAAATATACATTATATCAACAAAAAAGAAGGTTATGTTGATTTTGCAGAAAAAACAAAAAAACGTAGAAAAGTTTATACATGGAATATTTCTTGCGCTCCACAAATTATTTATGAACCTAATATGGAAGATATAAATCAATTTGCTTATTATATTGCACTTACCACAGTTGACAGTTGGGAACAATTATCAAGATGGAATTACAGCTTAATTGCCCCTCATCTGAAAACTAATAAGGCAATGAAAGATAAAGTTGATGAATTAGTTAAAGATGCTAAAACTAAAAAAGATTCCATCAGTAAAATTTTTTACTGGGTAGCTCAAAATATTCGTTATCTCGGAGTGGACAAGGAAAAAAACCGTCCTGGTTTAGAACCACATGATGTTGTTTATACATTCTCAACGCAAGGAGGTGTTTGTAGAGACAAAGCAGCATTATTAGTTGCAATGCTGCGTTTAGCAAAAATACCATCTGACCCTATTGTTTTTGCTTCCGGATATAAGTTAAGTCCCTTAGCTCCTGGAGACTGGTTTAATCATCTCGTTGCACTTAGTTATGATAAAAATGGTAAACCTGAATATTTCTTTGATCCTACTGATGAAAATACCAAAGATTTTTTTCCACAATATCAGGAAGATTGCTCTTATATTATTGCATCTAAAAAAGGAAATACATTAGGAGTTGTCCCTTTGTCGCCTGCTTCAAGAAATAACACTGCAATAACTATTAACATAAAAGTTGATAGTAATAATACCGCTGATTGTTCAATGAAAATGAAATACTCTGGTCTAGGTGATAATGCTCTTCGTGGTTATCTCGTAAGAATCAATCCTCAAAAAAAGGAAGAATTAGTAAATCAACTTATTGCTAAGATTCATCCTCTTGCAGAATTAAAAAATTATACAATTACAAACCCTCGTAATATAAATCAAAATATTACATTTTTTGCAAACTTTACTATACCTAATTATATTGATAAAGAAAATAATTATGTTTATATCCCCTTGGAAGCTACAAAATTAACTCTGTCTCTTCTTTATAATTATCAATTAAATGCTTTAAATATGAGTGCAAGGAGATACCCTTTTAAGTTGCCTAATACTTTTAGTATTGATATTAATGAAAATTTAATTCTGCCTTTTGCCTTAAACAAATTGTCTTTGCCCGAGATACCAACACTTAAAGCTAAAGGGTTTAAATTGACGCAAAAACATAGCCTTAATGCAAATAAACTTTCTTACACAACTCATTTTTCTATTAATAAAATACATTTTGCACAAAAAGATTTTATTCCTCTGAAAACTGAATTAAGCAAATTAAGCCAAATAGAAAAACTTTATATGATTGGGGAAAAGTAGTAAAAATAAAATTAAAAATCAATAAATAATTCATTAAAATTATATATCATGAAAAAAATAATTATCTCAGTTGTATGTTTATTTCTTTTAGGAAATATTTATGCACAAAAAAACTATAAAAATTATATTAAAGATGTTCCCGGCTTAGATAAATATCTTAATGCATCAGCTATAAATGTTATAACAGATGTTACATTAAATATAAATGTTGATAAAACTTATACCTATAAAGTTTTTTATATTAAAAAAATATTAACTTATAAGGGCAAGAAAAAATATTCAGATATTAAAATTCCCTATGATGCAGATTATGAAACCGTTAAATTAGGCGATTGCTTTTCTGTAAATAAAAAAGGAGAAAAAGTTCCAATACCTAAAGAAGCTTTTCATAATTCAGAAACAACAGCATCTTTATTATCACCTGATTACATTAATGATTGGGAAAAAATATTGAATATGCCGGGTGCTGAACCTAATAGCTTTATTGTTATCAATTATACAAAAACAAATACTCGCAAAGATATTATTAGTGGTGTTGAACAGCTTATGGACGAAAATCCTTATATGGAAAAAAATTTCACAATCAATTGTCCTAAAAACTTAAAAATAAAATTTGATTATAGAAAAGACTTGAAAAACCTTAGTTTTAAACAAAAAGAAAATAAAAATATTATATCATACAAATGGACAATAAAAAACACAAAATTAATACCTGATGAACAAAATGCTCCATCGTATTTTATTACTGGTTGTCCAATTGTTTACAGCACTGCACAAAACTGGGAAAATTATGCTTCTGAGAAATTTGTAAAGTTTAATAAAGGAATTTATCCTGTTAAAGAAATTCAGGACAAAGCAAGAGAATTAACAAAAGTGGAAACAACAAAAAAAGATAAGTTATTCGCTATATACAAATATATTGCTAATAATTTTACGAATAAAAATGCTATTATTAATGAACAAGATTTTGCTCCACAAGCTTTAGAAAAAATATTTAAACAAAAATTTGGAAGCTCACGCGACCTGGTTGCACTTTTTATCTCTATGGCAAAAGCTGTTGGCATAAACAATTGTTATCCTGCAATTATATTAAAACAAAATGAACATTACAGCTCAATGCAAAAAAATAATGTTGTAAGAAATTTTATGGACAATATAGTTGTGTATTGGAATAAAATGCTAATATATCCCGGAGAAAATTATATGCCTTTTGCTTATGCAGGCGTTGATAATTGCAATATAGTTATCTGTAAAAACAAAGCTGTTCTTACAGAATATCATTACAAAAAAGATATTCTTGTAAATAAAAATATTACCTGCAAACTTGATAAAAACAAAGATGCAACTTTAGATTATAATATCTCTTATTTTGGATATAATGATTATAAATACAGAGGTTATTTCAGAAACCAAACAGAACAAAAGCGTAAAATACTGTTCTCTCAAATAGTTCATGATAAATCATCAATGATAACTGATGGACCTTATTTTGATAATATTGAAAACTTAAACAAGACATTATCTATTCGTTACAAAGCTAAAGCAAACGATTTTTATATACAACAAAATGATTATATCTATTTTAAACTTCCTGGTACTTCTATCCCAATAAAATTTGGGACAAAAAAGAGAATAACACCTTTTTTGATTTCACACAGCTTTGCTATTGCAGAAAATTTTACTATTGAAGATATACCTTCGAATTATTCTATAATTAAACCGGATAATAATATTAATAAAGAACTAAAATTAAATAACTATAAAAGTGAATATTATTTACAAGTACAAAAAAATCCAAACGGAGATATTACAATCACAAGAAAAATTATTATTCCTCAGGGCTTAATAAGTCCAAATGATTATAAAAATTTGAAAGAATTTATCAGCAAACTAAAGCAGCCGCAAAATTTGATGGTATTCTTCAAAAAGAAACCTTAGCATTTAATTTGATTTAAGTATTGTCTGTAAAAAAACTCTTAAATAATATAAGTGTTTGATAAGAAAATGACAAGAACAATGCTTGCGAAGTATTAAAATTTAAAAGTTTACTTAAAAAGGATTAAAATAGAAAGATACTAAGCTGAATTAAAAAATTATGAAAACTATTAAAACAGTTACAAGGATTCATAAGTGTGTCATTAACATCCGACTTAAATCGGATGTTAATGACACACAATCCAATTAGTATAACCGTTTCAACTGTTTCTATTTCTGATTATTTACATCTTTTATAAGTGTACTTATAAATTGAAATTAAATTAAAAGAATACATAAAAATTTTTATGAGAAAGATAAAAGACCTTAAACTTAATGAAAAATTATTGATTGGAATGGCTATAATAATGATTATAGCCATTGCATTAAACTGGAGCAATTTTAAAAAAGGATTTTACAAAGGTATAAGGCGTTTCAATATTGAAAATATAAACAAATAAATATTATTGCAAAATGATTATTAATTCTATGAAAAAAGAAGCAAGAACTAAACGACAATTTGTTATTGCTTCAGTTTTTATAATTCTTATTGAATTTGACATCTTACATTTAATTGATTTTAAACTTACAACAGTATATTGGATAATAGCTGTTTTTATCCCAATTTTTGTTTTAATGTTAAATGTATTTTATTTCAGGCTTTATAAAAAAGTAAAGAAATATTATTCTATTATTGAAAAAAATGACAATAAAAATTAAGTAACTTTTTAAAAAAAATAAAAAATTGACAAAAAAAGATATAACTTTCATATTCTGTATTGTTTTATTTTTCTCACCATTTTTTATTTCTAAAAATTATTTCAATTTTTATGAAAGTTTCAATAAAGCTCATGGAATGATAATGAGTTTTATTAAATTTGCAATATTAGCAACCTTAGGTGAGGTTATTGGCTTAAGGATAAAAACGGGTAAATATTATAAAAAAGGATTTGGAATCTTACCAAGAGCAATTGTATGGTTTTTTTTAGGATTAACAATCAAAATGTCCTTTGTTATTTTTGCAAAAGGCACACCTGCTTTTCTTGAATACATGGGTATTAATGGTGCAGAAAACGCTATCAATGATAAAATTACAGCTCTAAGTGTTTTAGTTGCATTTTCTACAAGCACTGCATTGAATTTGACCTTTGCTCCTGTTATGATGACATTCCACAAAATAATGAATACTCATATTTTAAATAATGGAGGTATTTTAAAAGGGTTCTTTACACCTGTTAGATTTAGCAATATTATAATTAATTTAAACTGGGATGTACAATGAAATTTTATTATAAAAAAAACAATACCTTTTTTCTGGATACCCGCACATACCATTACTTTCTTATTACCTGTTGAATGGCGTGTATTATTTGCAGCATTACTGGGAATTGTTTTAGGAGTTATACTTGCAATTGCTAATTTGAAAAAATATAAACTCAGCATCAGATAATTAACTTACAATAAATGAATATTAAAAATTACTTGTAATTTAAAAATATGATAAAAAATATTTTACAGATATGAAAAATACACCTATAAATTATGAAGTTGTTAAAAGGAAGATACGGGAAAGTGGCATAAAAGACTTAGGTAAAGCAACAATACGGGAAATAGTAGCAATAGTAAATAATATAATTGCAGAAACAGGAGACAGATATATTAGAATGGAGATGGGAGTACCAGGATTAAAGCCTCCTGAAATTGCAACACAGGCTGAAATTGCAGCTTTAAAAAAAGGCGTTGCCCGTGATTATCCTATGCTTGATGGAATAACAGAACTTAAAGAAGAATGCTCAAAATTCATAAAAAACTTTATGGATATTGATATTAAACCTGAAGGCTGTATTGCTACTACTGGCTCAATGCAAGCTGCATATGCTACTTTTTTAGTTGCTGGGAAATGTTATAAAAATAAAGATACAGCCCTTTTTATTGACCCTGGCTTCCCTGTTCAAAAACAACAATTTCATGTCTTAGGTCAAAAATTTGAATCATTTGACGTTTACAATTATAGGGGAGATAAATTAAAAAATAAAATAGAATCATATCTTAAAAAAGGTAATATCAATTCCATTATTTATTCAAACCCTAATAATCCTACCTGGGTTTGCCTTAATGAAGAGGAATTAAAAATTATAGGTGACCTGGCTAATAAATATGATGTTCTTATTATTGAAGACCTTGCTTATTTTGGAATGGATTTCAGACAAGATATCTCAAAACCCGGGGAACCACCTTATCAACCAACAGTTGCAAAATATACAGATAATTATGTGCTTCTTATCTCAAGTTCAAAAGTTTTCAGTTATGCAGGCCAGCGTATGGCTGTTTTATGCATTTCTAATAAATTATACAACAGAAAATTCCCTGAGTTAAAACAACAATTTGATGCTGAAGAATTTGGATACGTTATCATTCAAAGAGTCTTATATGCACTTTCATCAGGAGCTTCTCATTCTTCTCAATATGCTCTATCAGCTATGTTCAAAGCCTGTAATCAAGGAAAATATAATTTTGTTAAAGGTGTTAAAGAATACGGCGAACGTGCAAAAATTATGAAAAAATTATTTGTGGATAATGGTTTTAAAATTGTTTATGATACTGATATTGACAAACCTATTGCTGATGGCTTTTATTTCACAATTTCTTACCCGGGATTGACTAGCAAAAAACTTATAGAAGAACTTCTTTATTATGGTATTAGCGCTATTTCTTTAATAAACTGCGGCAGTAAAAATCAAGAAGGATTAAGAGCTTGCGTTTCACAAACAAGTAGAGACCAATTCCCTGTTTTAGAATACCGTTTGAAAAGGTTTAAGCAAGACCATCCAATAATAAAAAAAGTTTAGAATTGATAAATCCCTTGCCCTGTGGAATGTTAAGCCTGCGAAACTTATTCCAACAGGAGTACATTGATAGATTGTTAAAAACCTATAACATTGATAAATATAGATTATATTTTAAAATTATTATTATCTAATGCAGTAAAACTTTACCTGAAAATAACAAAGATAATGATGAGTCTATATTCCAGTTAAAAATTTTGATAAAACAGGAACTCTGA
>CAYNBX010000057.1:0-9557 GCA_964395505.1 uncultured Bacteroidales bacterium
TGTTTTTTAGGTGTCAGTCAGTTTTCCTGCTGGGTCAGGAAATCTGAAATTATAAAAATATAAACAGATAAAACGAATTTTTATATTTTATTTTCAATGAGTTAAATGTATCTTGCAAATACTAAATAGGGCTTACTGAAAAACACATAACATTTTGTTTTATAGAATATTATAACCATTTTATTTGTAATAAATGTGAGGTTTTGATAAAAAGTTTTGTAAAAACCCTGCCATTTATCAACATGAAGAGCGCTAAAATATACTTCATAGTTTCAAAAAGTGCCAGGTCCTGTAATCGGTTTAATTATTTATTAGTCTGCTGCGCACAATCTTCTTCGTTGGCTTCGTTTCGAAGTATAAGGATACATCTTCACCTTGCCGCCTCAAATCCCGCACGCATCAGACTTTTTCATAAAGCCCTAAATAAGCCTGTAAAAACCGTAATCTTTTAAATATTATTATCCGGTATAATTTATATTTTTGTTTATTATTATAATATTTTTCCTATTTTGAAATATTAAAGTAGCTATATCAGGTATTTATGAACATTAATAAAAGTATCCCTTTTTATCTATTTGTAATTGCTGTGTTTTTATTCATTACAGGGCCATCTCTTTTTTCTGATGGTATGTTTACGGATGGCTTATTATATGCTACTATTTCAAGAAATCTATCTAATGGTTTAGGTAGTTTCTGGTATTTACATTTTACAGATACTTTATATCCTTCATTTCACGAGCACCCTCCTCTATCTTTTGGTATCCAAAGCATATTTTTTATAATTTTTGGTGATAATATTTATGTTGAAAGATTTTACTCATTGCTTACTTATATTATTACAGGAATTATTATTATACTTATATGGAATAAAATTTCAAATAATAAATTCAAATCTATTGCATGGCTGCCTTTGTTTTTTTGGATTACAATACCATTAGTAAGCTGGGGATGCGCCAATAATATGCTTGAAAACACTATGATGATTTTTGTAGCTCTTTCGGTATTGTTTATAATTAACAGTTTGGAACATAATAGGTTTCTCTATTTAATTCTATCTGGGATAATGTTATTTCTTGGCTTTTTAACAAAAGGTTTCGTCGCATTATTTCCCTTATCCTTACTATTTTGGATTTGGATAATAAACAAGAAAATAAGTTTTAAACGTTTTTTGATAGATACTTTTATACTGGTAATAGCCATGCTTGTCCCTTTATTATTAATTTATTTATTTGACTATGAGGGGATAAAAAGTTTAGTTCTATATTTTAATAGACAAGTTGTAGGAAGTCTGAAAAATATACAAACAGTTGATAACCGTTTCTATATCTTATGGCGACTATTTAGTGAATTAATTCCTGCTTTAATTATTTTATTTGTATCTTTTGTTTTCATCAAAAAAAAGAAGCTTGATTTCAGAAAAATGAAAAAATTTTCAAAATGGATAATTACTTTTCTTGCATTAGGTTTGTCAGGAGTAATACCTATTATGATTAGTATGAAACAAAGTGGTTTTTATATCCTGGCAACTTTCCCTTTCTTTAGTATAGCTTTAGCACTTATTATTGCTCCTTTCGTTTCTTTATTTGTAAGTAAAATAAAATTTTATCAAAAAGCTTTTAGAATTTTTAAAACAATAAGTTATCTTTTATTTTTAATAAGTATATTGATATGCTTATTTCAAATAAATAGAGTTGGAAGAGATAAAGATAAAATTCATGATATATACACTATAATCAATAAAGTGCCGCATAATACAATAATAAGCGTAAAGCCTGAAATGTGGGCTGATTGGTCTATAGATGGTTACTTCGCCAGATATGCTAATATTAGTCTTGACCCTAATAAAAAAATAAGGCACAGATATTTTTTAATTAAGAAGATCAATGAAAATAATATTTCTTCTGTATATAGAAAAATAATGCTAAATACTAAAATTTATGATTTATATATCATTGATAAAAAAATTACAAATGATAAAAACTAAAAAAATATTAAAACAACTTTATATTAGAACATTATGCATCATAACAACTTAATAAATGAGTGTATTTTTTTAAATACTTTAGTAATTAAATATAATAAAATTTTGAATTTACTCAATAAAATATTTATAGTTGTTTTGTTAGTTATTTATAGTCATAATGTTAAAGCCCAACAGAATACTGCTTTTCAAAAGGATTCAAGAGTGAAATTAAATAAAGAATATTTTAAATCATATTTGTATGATACAAAAGACGCAGCAGCTGCAGCTTTTCACTGGGACAAAAAACAATGGATAACTTGTTCAGCAGTGATAGGCACAGGCATATTAATTTATACACAAGACGAACAGATTAAAAATTTTGTTCAAAGAAATAGAACTAAGACCGGAGATAAGATTTCAAAATATATGTTAGAACCAATTGGAAACGGAATGTATTCATTACCTTTATTAGGAATTTTATATGTAAAAAGCACTTTCAACAAAGATTATCGTTTAGAATATGCATCACTTACGGCAATTAAAGCTCTAATTATAAGTAGTCTTTATGCACAACTTATAAAGCAAATATCTCACAGGCACCGTCCATATCAAGACATTGAATCTAATAGTGAAAATTGGGATGGACCATTTTCGAATTTTAAATATACTTCATTCCCTTCGGCACACACAGTATCTGCTTTTTCAGTTGCCACTATCTTTGCTTTGACATACAAAAACAAAAAAAAGGTTCAAATTGTATCATATTCTCTTGCAGCTTTAACCGCACTCTCAAGATTAAATGATAATAAACACTGGGCTTCAGATGTTTTTTTTGGTGCAGCTCTCGGCTATTCAATAGGTAAATTAATTTACAATAATAGCAGCAATAAATTAGAAATTATCCCTTATTCTTTATTAAAAGAGAATGGGGTCCAATTAGTATTACATTTAAATTAGATATTTAATGTGAGCTTAAGTAAGAGGCAATACTTTCATGGGTTTCTTTAATTCCTTTTTCACCTTTATGCCAGTTAGCAGGGCAAACTTCTCCATTTTCTTCATAAAATTGTAAAGAGTCAATCATTCTTAAGACTTCTTCAATATTTCTGCCTAAAGGCATATCATTAACAAGCTGATGCCTAACAACTCCCTGTTTATCAATAAGGAATAAACCCCTGTATGCTACTGGTTCTCCATCAAATTCTATTTCTTCATCTTCTTCATTATAATTATATTCCCCAGCAAGAACATCAAAATTTTGAGAAATTGTTTTTGAAAGATCAGAAACAAGAGGAAATTTAACACCCTTAATGCCTCCGTCTTTCCTTTCTGTATTAAGCCACGCCCAATGTGAAAACTTTGAATCTACTGAGCAACCTACGACAATAGTATCCCTTTTTTCAAATTCCTCAATTTTTTCCTGAAAGGCAATAATTTCAGTAGGACAAACAAAAGTAAAATCCATTGGATAAAAAAAGAATACTACATATTTTTTCCCAATATATTGCTCTAATGAATATTTTTCAATAAATTCTCCTCCATTGATAACTGCATCAGCCTCAAATAAAGGAGCTTTTTTCCCAACTAATAATGACATTTTAACATTTTTTTGTTATTAATAATTTTATTTCTAGTACAAAGTTAAAAAAAATAAAACATAATTTATTAAAACCCCGTATTAATTTTTAAAGTTAAAACACTGATATTTTCGCAGCCTTGTTAAATGCACACAATTTAATCCTAAGTTCAGATTTCCCGACTCATTATTTGTAATAAATAGGTTTACAGCAAGTCATAGAGAAGCATAAAAAATAAATAGTAAAATGAAAATGACAACTTAAATTTGTAAAATAAATTGTAAAGTTTCACCACATTGTTGGTTTAATTTTTTCTCTATTAATTTTTATCCTCTTTCAATTCTAGTTCTTCTATTAAGTTTGCGGTAGTACAATATGTAAAAACATCTATTTATATAAATTTTTAATATGATTTCAATGTATTTCTTAATTTTGCTATAAATTTTGATTTTTTTAAAAACATATTAATAATATAAAGCTGTGAAAAACAATTATAGTTTTAGATCTCCCCAAAGTATAAAATCTATAATAATTTTTTGTTTGTTACTAATTATTTTTCAAAGTTGTAAACAAGAAAGTTCTTTGAAAATGAGTAAAAAGATTATTTGTGATGCTGAAAACATCAGCGAAGACGGGAAAAATTTTATTTCTATAGATAATAATGAACTTTTTGGTAATGCCAATACTCAAAGCAATGAGAAAGCTCATTCAGGAAAATTTTCAGTAAAATTGACAAAGAGACATCCCTTTGCAATGTCATATACTATCAAAAATGTTCAACCGGATGATTATTATCAAATAACAGTATGGAGATATAATAAAAATAACAAGGGAGTTTTAGTCATTTCCGATAAAACTGCAAAAAAATACTACATTACAACATATAAGTCAATTGAAAAAGACAAAAACGGCTGGCAATTATTGAAAATTGATGCTGAAGTTTCTCCTAATATTAAGAATAAAAACTTAAAAATATATGTATGGAATAATGATGCAGATTCTGTTTATTTTGACGACCTGACAATAGTTAAACTACCAGGAAAAATATATCCTGAATTCAAAGAAAAACCTTTGAGAATTTTTATTGATACTCTTGGAATGCGAAAATTAAATAAAAAACGAGATCAGGCTTTTAAAAATGGCGTTCTTGAGACAGCAGATGATGATTGGGTTAAGGCAATTATATTTTATGGAGAAGATATGATGAAAGCTAAACTAAGATTAAAAGGCGACTGGCTTGACCATCTTCAAGGGAAAAAATGGTCTTTTAGAATAAAAATCAGAAAAAATAAATCATGGAAAAACCTCAAAACATTTTCAATACAAAATCCTATTACAAGAGATTTTTTAAAAGGATATCTGGCTCACAAAATATGTGAAAAAGAAGATGTTTTAACTCCACGTTATGATTTTGTTCCTGTAATATTAAACAAAAAAAGTTTGGGCTTATATGCTTACGAAGAACACTTTGAAAAACAATTGGTAGAGTCTAAAAGACGTAGAGAAGGTCCTATATTAAAATTATCTGATTATGGTATGTGGGCTTCTCAAAAACTCAGCATAACGAAAAACAAGTTTTATAATTTACCTTGTTTTGATGCTTCAGACATTTTGCCTTTTAAACAAAACAAAACTATTAAATCACCTATACTTAAACAAGAATTTTTAATAGCACAAAATTTATATTTTGAATATAAAAACAGATTAAAATCTGCTTCTAAGATTTTTGACATTCATCTGATGGCAAAATATTTTGCTTTAATAGATTTAACAAAAGGTTATCACGGATTTATTTGGCATAATCAAAGATTTTATTATAATCCTGTTACATGTAAATTAGAGCCTATACTTTTCGATTGTTATACTGAAGGCGGTGTCTATGATTTTATTCATCGTGCCATTGCAGCAAATTCAGATTTTAATCAAAGAAAACCTAATAGAGATGCTATGCTATATAATCTTTTTACTGATACCAGTTTTGTTAAACTTTATATACATTATCTTGAAAAATATTCTGATGAAAATTATGTTAAGAATATTTTATCAGAATTTAAGCCTGAAATTAATAAGTATGAAAATTTAATCAGACAAGAATTTCCATATTATCATTTTGACTCATTATTTTTATTAGAAAATGCTAAAGCCATAAGAAAAGATTTGCCTGCTTATAAAAAGAAATTCGAGGATAATCCACATTATGCGGAAAACTATAAAAAATACCAAACTGACGAGAGAACATACGACACTACATATTATGAGGGCTTCCCCGAATATTATGTGAACGCATTCATAGAAAAAAAAGAAAATACAAAAAATCAATCAATAATAAAAATCTATAATTACTATACTAATGACATTATTTTACTGGGAACAGGTAAGAACAATAAAAAAATAAATTATTTCTTTCTTCCAGAACCAAATATATGTTCATATAATAATCCTGAAAATAAAGCTATAGAAGTTATTTCAGACACAACAGCAAGATATTTATTTTTTATGGTAAAAGGGCATTCCAAAACTTTTACTACAGACGTTTTTCAATGGAATTCGCCTTATGCTTTTACACCACAGCAGGAGCTTATGGCTAAATCAACTTTTCCTGAAAATAAAATTTATAAAATTCTGAAAAATAATATAGTCATATTTAAAAAAGGCAAACATTTTGTTAACGATTTTATTATTATTCCCAAAGGTTATAAAGTAGAATTTGAACAAGGCACAGAAATTGATTTTATCAATAATGCAGGATTTATCTCATATTCTCCTGTGTTTATGAGAGGCACAAAATCCAATCCGATAATTATTTATTCAAGTGATAGTTCTGCTATGGGATTTACTGTTTTACAAGCCAATAAAAAATCATATATTAATAATGTTATTTTTGATAATTTAAGCACACTCAATTATAAAGGATGGACTTTAACCGGAGCTGTTTGTTTTTATAAATCTGATGTTGATATTTTAAATTCTTTTATTAAGAACAATAAAAATTGTGATGATGCTTTAAACATTATAAATTCCAACTTTAATATTGGAAATTGCCAATTTGAAAACACATTTTCTGATGCTTTTGATTCAGATTTTAGTACAGGCATAGTAAAAAAAACAACATTTATTAATAGCGGTAATGATGCTATGGATTTTTCAGGAAGTCATATAAATATAGATTACTGCAAAGTAAATAAAGCTGATGATAAAGGGGTAAGTGTTGGCGAATCATCTTATATCATAGTAAAAAATACTGCAATAAAAAAATGTAATATTGGTATTGCCTCAAAAGACCTTTCAACCCTTGAAGTTTATTCTTCTGATATCAATGGATGTAAATATGGAATTACTGCTTTTCAAAAAAAACCAGAATATGGACCAGCTTCTATTATAGCAAAAGCTCTGAATTATAATAATAATGACACTTTATATCTTATCGAAAAGAAATCAATTTTAAATCTTAATGGTAAAATTATTCCTGGAAGTGAGAAAAATATTGCAAAAATATTTTATGGTAAATGAAATTAAACTTTGCAATAATTTCAAATAAAATTTACTTTTGCCAGACTTAAAAAATAACATTATGCCTTGAAAAACTCAATGATAATTATCATTCATTGAATATAAATATTTAGTAAAATTATTAATAAAAAACTTAGTAAATTATGCAAAATAAATGGGCTCTATTTCAAAAATTTCTTATAACAGAAAATGCTCACATATCAATTCAGGAATTTATCATTAACTCTGTAATAATTGTAATCCTTTCTTTAATTTTAGGAAAAACTTATACAAAATGTGCAAAAAGCCTGTCTAACAGAAAAATGTTTGCTGCAAATTTTATCTTAGTAGCTTTTTCAACTATGTTAATAATTTCTATTGTTAGATCTTCATTAGCTTTAGCATTAGGTTTAGTAGGAGCATTATCTATTGTAAGATTCAGGGCAGCCATTAAAGAACCTGAAGAGTTAGCTTATCTGTTTTTTGCAATCTCATTAGGTGTGGGATTAGGTGCTAATCAACGTATGATTGTTTTAGTAGCATTTCTTGAGATGTTATTATTTGTTTGGGCAAGATATTTATTTACCCGTAAAAGCGAAAAGCAAAATTTGTTTTTCACTGTTTCAAGCCCTTTCCCTCTATCGATTCAATTAAAAGATATAACTAAAATCGTAAATAGCAATTTTAAAGCTGCTGAACTAAAACGCTTTGATGAAAGTAAAGATATGATAGAAGCTTCATTTTTAATTGAAATTGAAAAATCTGAAAAATTACAGTCTTGTAAAGAACAATTACAAAAATTAAATGATAATGTTAAAATCACTTTCATTGATAATAAAAGTTATTAAATAATTAATGCCCCCATTTTTAAAAGGGGAACAATAATATAAAACCGTTGAAACGTTTATGCGAATTAGACTGTATGTCATTAACACCCGACTTAAGTAAGGTGTCAATGATAAATTAAGAATATTATAACTGTTTTGACAGTTTCTGTGATTTTTAATTAAGATAAAGATATTTCACACCCTTTTTAAGTATACTCAATAATCCTAAATTTTATTTATTAAAATGACTAAAGAATATACAATACAAAAAAGAAGCAGATATGAAAGAAAGTTTGTAGTCAATCAGCTATACAAACTAAGCATAGAACAAATAATAAGAAATCATCAGGCAGCGTTTTCAGAAATTTATCACGAACGATTTATTAATAATATTTACTTAGACACATCTAATTTTATGTATTTTTTTGACAATATTGCAGGTAAAAGCCACAGAAAAAAAGTGCGGATAAGGTGGTATGGCGATTTATATGGCGAAATTGCATCACCAATATTAGAATTTAAGTTAAAAACAGGTGCAGTTGGCGATAAAGTATCTTTTCCTTTAGAATCTTTTTGTTTAGATAATAATTTTACTATTGATATTTTAAAAAATGTATTTCATCAATCAAATTTACCTGAATGGGTTTTAAACGAAATTTTACTTCTCGAACCTACATTACTGAACAGATATGCGCGTAAATATTTTCAATCTATAAATAAATATTTCCGTTTAACAATTGACAGAAACTTAGTATATCAGGATATATCAAGAAGAAACAATAGCTTTATCAATAACTCTGTAAATGACTATAATAATATTGTAGAACTAAAATACGATTTTAACAAAGATAATTATGCAGATTTAATAACTAATTATTTGCCTTTTCGTCTTTCAAAAAGCTCTAAATATGTGAACGGCATTGAAAAATTTCATTTGAATTTTGCAGTGTAATTATTAAGCTTTTCTTCTTTTAATTTTTATATAGAGCCTGAAAGAAAATTCTAAAATATCGAATATTACTGCAATACAGCTTATTTTGTAGGTTTCACACTGTTGAATGTTTACCAGGTGAAAGTGTTATTCCCCAAATTACTTGTATTTCAACCACGATATGGTTGTTCCCCGTTAAATATTGCTTTGCAATTTTACAGGTTAAACCTCCTTATGTGGCAGTCAATTTAACAATGAGGCAATTGAACAATTTGATGAAAAAATTAAAAAGGTTTTTATTTTGCAATATCAATAATAGAGCAAATTACAGAAATTTCTTTTAAACACTATTTAAAACCTCAATTATATGGTTTTCTTCATTATAAAGTGGAATAATTAAAATTAAAAGTATTTATATTAATTTATTATAAAGTTAATAAAAATAGTAAAATTAGTCTATTCGGTAGCAGGAGAAAAATATTGAAATAATATTAATTTACCTTCCTAAATTTTCAACGGAATAATTAGTGTCTGTCCATAATGTCCATTTTTTGCATTACGCTCGTCAAAAAAATGTTCATCCTGATGTAGCTTTTGTAAGGTGCTTTCAAAAAATAAACAAAAAGCACAAATCGGGACTCTGCTTTTTTTGACTTCGCAAGCCTCGAACTCGAACATTCTGATTCAAACACTGACTTTATGTACGGACACTAATTATTGGATTGTGATATTCTCAAAGGCAATGTTTCAGATACCAAATTATACCAACC
>CAYNBX010000058.1:0-9336 GCA_964395505.1 uncultured Bacteroidales bacterium
GCTTCGGTTCGAAGTATAAGGATACATCTTCACCTTGCCGCCTCAAATCCAGCACGCATCAGACTTTTTCAAAAAGCCCTATTTAAGATATTGTAATTTTTCCTTAAGGAATTTTTGAATTTTATCACTTATCTTTATTTGTTTATTTTCTTTTGCCATCATTGATAATCTTTGTAAAACCTCAAAAGCCTGCTGCATATCTTCACTATAACTTTTAAAGAATTTTTCATCTAAGGAATTATAATATTCAATATTTTGTTCATAAATTGAAGCAAGTTTTTCTGTCATTGCATTAGCTTTTTTTATTGCACCAGCTTTGTAATAAATATCAACGAAGGGCAGCATATAAAAGTCAAAAGTGAATTTATCATTAGGGAAGAAATATATGCATTTGTCTAAAACAGCAACAGCTGAGTCTTTTTTATTTTCTTGTAAAAGAGCTTGTGCCAAACGCATATAATCTTGTTTTGGAATCATAGAATTTCTATAACTTTCTCTGTCAACATTAACTTTAGGATCATTTAGATTCCCCCATTTGCATCTATTCATAAGAATGTCATAACAGGTATCAACTGAAATGCCACCCATTCCTGATATGTAACCTTTAGTAGCTTTAATTGGCATAAACTTATATACAATACCTTCTAAATGACAATATTTATCAACATCAAGATATTTTTTTAGACTTGAAGGATTTGCAAAGTAAATAGGTCTTTTCCAATTGTTTGTTGCAATTAAATCTAAAAGCATTAATCCATTTTTATAAATATAGTTAGTACCTAAATCCCATTTTATTTCATGAACAATCTTACCTGCCATACTTTTTGGAACAATTCCATTATCAACAACAGCAGCAGAATCAACAGTGATTTTTATTTTTTTTGTTGGAATATAATTTATTTGTTTACCTGAACTTAAAGGTATCTTTGTTTGTCTATTGTTGCTGGCAATAAAATTAATCAAATCTTTAAGTTCAACATAACCTTTTATATTTCTGTTATAATATGGAATAATTTCATTTACTCCTTTATCATATTGTTCAGGTTTTAAGGTAAGGGGTAAGGGTGCTGAATTATAGACTTTTTTTGCCATCTGATGAATATACCAATCTCCTGATGCAAGCATAAAATTAACAACTCTTACATCAGTTCTTATGCCTTCAACTTCCTGGTCATACCATAAAGGAAAAGTATCGTTGTCTCCATTTGTAAAGAGAATAGCATTTGGTGCACAAGAATTTAGATAGTTTGCAGCAAAATCACGTGTAGCATATTTACCTGACCTATCATGATCGTCCCAGCCTTGTTCCGCCATAATTCCCGGAACAAAAATAAGGCAGATAAGTGTTATAATAATTGCGAGGAATGTTGTTCTGTATTTTTCTTTAAAAGCATCAAATAAAGCAAGAACACCTAAACCAATCCACATTGCAAAAGCATAAAATGATCCTGCGTAAGAATAATCACGTTCACGAGGCTGATACGGATATTGATTAAGATATAAAACTATAGCAATTCCTGTCATAAAGAACATAAGAAATACAACAAATGCATTCTTTGGATCTTTTTTTATATGAAATAAAAAGCCTATAAGCCCTAAAATCAATGGTAAAAAATAAAATTTGTTATGTGCATTATTTTTCATGCTTTCAGGCAAATTATTTTGGTCACCAAGTCTTTGTTTGTCAATAAAGTTTATTCCACTTATCCAATTGCCATGGTTATAACTCCAATTGCCTTCTTCAATGTTGTTTTGCCTGCCAACGAAATTCCACATAAAATAGCGCCAATACATATGCCCTAACTGATAAGTAAAAAAATACCTGAGGTTTTCTCCAAAAGTAGGTTTGTAAATAATTTTTTTTGTCCCGTCATTTTGTTGAACTTCTATTGGAATTCCATCATTTCCGCCCCAGCTTTTATATACTTTAATATGTACTTTTTTTTGTGAACTCCACATTCTTGGGAAAATAGTACAAAATCTTGAATCGTAATTCGGTATTGAAGCTTTTCTATCATCAGTTACAATATATTTTCCCTTTTTCTTATCCTTTATATAGATAGGTGTGCCGTCTAAATAAGGCTTATTTTTATCTAATGGTGCATTGTAATACTTACCATAAAAAATAGGCCAACTGCCATATTGCTCTCTGTTTAAATATGCAAATAAGCCTATTGCATCTTTAGGGGAATTTTCATTTATAGGTGTATTCGCATTAGCACGTATGATTATCATTAAAAAGGATGAATATCCAATTAAAATAAAAGTAAATCCAAGAATAATAGTATTAAGTAAAGATTTCTTTTTTTTCATCAGATAAATGAAAACAGAAATAGCAGTACAAATTAAAAAACGAACAAAGAAATTACCTGCAGAAGTACTTGCTATAAAAATTAAAAGGAATATAAGAGATATCAGAATTATTACAGTATTTGATAAACTTTTATCAGCTTTGGTTTTTGTTGTATAAATTAAACTGAAAATAATGAAACTGATTAATAATACAGCAAAAAATATTGTCCCGGAATTAAAGGGTAAACCAAAATCATTTACAAACAATAACTCTGTTTTTGTAAATAAATTAACTATTTCAGGTATTATACCATACATTATGAATGCGAGTATTAAAATTGATATAATAGCAGTTAAAATACCGCCTTTCCATGTAGGTTTATATTTTTTAAAATAAAAGACAAAAGTAATAGCAGGTATCACAAGTAAGCTTAATAAATGTACTCCTATTGATAAACCCACAAAATATGCGATTAATATAATCCATTTAGATGAATATTTCTCATCAGCAGCACTTTCCCATTTTAATATTGACCAGAATACAAATGCAGTAAAAAACGAGGACATTGCATAAACCTCACCTTCAACAGCAGAAAACCAAAATGAATCAGTAAAAGTATATGCTAATGCGCCAACAATACCACTCCCAAAAATTGCATACATTTTCCCTTTGGTCATATTATCTTGTGAAGCAGGTAATTTACTACCAATATTTGTTTTTGAATCTTTATTCGCTTCAATAAATGAGTCATTTTTAAGAACAATTTTTTTTGCCAATGCAGTAATAGACCAGAACAAAAATAATATTGTAAAACTACTGGCAAGAGCAGACATTATATTTATCATTTTTGCAACATGGCTTACATCACCAAAAGCAAACAAAGAAAAAAATCTACCTAACATTTGGAAAAATGGGGCTCCTGGGGGATGACCCACTTGTAATTTGTAAGCAGTAGCTATATACTCCCCACAATCCCACCAGCTTGCAGTTGGCTCTATTGTTGAAAGAAATACAATCGATGCTATAATAAATACTATCCACCCAATAAGATTGTTTAATTTCTTATAATTTTTCATAGCTTTTTGTTTTTATGCAATTTATTTTTTTAATTTATTTTTACGATGAGTACTCGTTATATTATTATTTTGATATATGTTTTAGAAAATAAATTTTTGCAATTATAAAATTTTTTATTCAGATTTTTTAAAATATATATTTTACATAAAGGAAGAAACATCGAAAAAAGTTTTAATTTATATATTAACTTACGCTTTGATGTTATAATACCTTATATCCGTAAACTAAATCAACTGCAAGGCCAAACCAATGACATTGTTGGAAATGCTCGCTCAGACCTTATATTTGTAACAAGTGTTATGCCTGTGATGCTTTTCGCTGGGCTGCGCCAACATTGACACACATTTCAACTTTTCGTTATGAAGTAATTTGCGGATTTAAGGTGATAATATTTTTTATAAAATTTCAGCTAAATTAATCATTTGATTTAAAATAATTTTACTATTTTCAAAATTATAATAAAAATAATTTAATGATTATTTTTATATTTAAAATTATTGTCTATTTTTGCAATTCTATTTTTACTATAATATTGTCCGATAGTGTAACTGGCAACACGTTTGGTTTTGGTCCAAAAGAGTCCAGGTTCGAGTCCTGGTCGGACAACATATTAAAAAAACTCTCTTTTTGAGAGTTTTTTTATTAAAATTGATTATCTTTGCATCGTTAATAAAAAGATTTGTTATAAAAAGAGGGGGCGAATGTCCCCTCTTTTATTAGATAAAATTTTTGATGATGATAGAAAAAAAGAAAATAAAAAATCTTGTTGATGAAAAATTACAAAATACTGAAAAATTTTTGGTTGATATTAAAATTAAGTCAGGGAACAAAATATTAGTTTTTCTTGATAGTGATAAAAGCATTACTATAAAAGATTGTGCAGATATCAACCGCTATATTATCTCAAAGCTTGATAAAGAAAAAGAAGACTTTGAATTGAGAGTTTCTTCAGCAGGTTTAGATAAACCTTTTAAGTTGTTAAGACAATATAAAAAAAATATTGGAAAAGAAGTTGAGATAACATTATATAATGGAATTAAAAAGTCAGGCATTTTGCTATCAGTTGACAATAAAAGTATTGACTTAAAACAAAAAATCAATAAAAAAATAAAAGAAGCTAGTATGAATAATAATATTCATATACCATTTAATGAAATAAAATGCACCAAAAGTGTAATTCCCTTTTAAAAATAAAAGTATGATAAAAATTATTTGCAGTATTTAAAAAAAGATATAAAAAGAGCTTAAATAAAAAATTAGATAATTAAAATGGATAATAAAAAACCATTATAAATGATAGCACTTAAGAAATATTAAAAAAAAAATAAAATGGAACATATAAAATTAGTAGAAACTTTTTCTGAATTTAAAGATTATAAGAATATTGATCGTGAGACAATGATGCGCATTTTGGAAGACGTTTTTAGACATCTGCTTGAGAGAAAATATGGCACTGACAAAAATTATGATATAATAGTTAATATTGACAAGGGTGATTTGGAAATATGGAGAAACAGAGAAATAGTTGAAGATGGAGAAGTTGAAGATGAAAACTTGCAGATTGCGTATTCAGAAGCTATTAAAATAGAACCAGACTTTGAAATTGGGGAAGAAGTTTCTGAAGAGATAAAAATGTCGGATTTTGGAAGAAGAGAAATATTATCTATACGTCAAAATCTTGTCTCTAAAATTAAGGAATATGAAAAAGATAATATTTATAAAAAATATGAAGAACGTATTGGCGAAATAGTTACAGGCGAGGTGTATCAAATTTGGAAAAAAGAAATACTTGTTTTAGATGATGATAATATTGAATTAATATTACCTAAATCTGAACAGATTCCTTCTGATTTTTACAGAAAAGGTGATACTATTCGTGCTGTTGTTTCAAAAGTTGATGTGAGAAATAACACTCCTGTAATCATTTTATCTCGTACATCAACTATTTTTCTTGAAAAATTATTTGAAGCTGAAGTTCCTGAAGTTTATGATGGTTTAATAACTATAAAAAAAATTGTAAGAGTACCAGGTGAAAGGGCAAAAATTGCTGTTGAATCTTATGATGACAGAATTGACCCTGTTGGAGCTTGTGTTGGAATGAAAGGCTCTCGTATTCACAGCATTGTCCGTGAATTGAAAAATGAAAATATTGATGTAATAAATTATACAACAAATTTATCACTCTATATATCCAGGGCATTAAGCCCTGCAAAAATAACAACAATAAATATTGATGATGAAAATAAAAAGGCTGATGTTTACATGAAACCTGACCAAGTCTCTTTAGCTATTGGTAAAGGAGGATTTAATATAAAATTAGCCGGTAAACTTACTGGCTATGAAATTGATGTTTATAGAGATACTGATGTTGACAGCGAAGATGTTGATTTACAAGAATTTTCAGATGAAATCGATCAATGGATAATTGATGAGTTTAAAAATATTGGCTGTGATACAGCAAAAAGTGTCTTGAGTATTAGTCCAGAAGAATTAGTGCGCAGAACAGATCTTGAAGATAAAACTATAGATGAAGTTATTAGAATACTTAAAGCTGAATTTGCATAAAAAAAGTATTTTAAAAAATAATTATAATTTTATAATTTACGGAAATATGGAAAAATAATATTTAATTTGATTTGATTCTATAAGTTAATTTTCTGATATTTATAAATATTTTTAGTAATTAAAATAAATATATTATTTTTACAAAATAAGAAATAGATTTTAACATTTTTAATTGAATATGGCAGAACAGAATAAAAAAATTAGGCTTATAAAAGCTGCAAGAGAATTCAATGTTGGGATTTCAACAATTGTAGAGTTTCTTTCAAAAAAGGGTCATACAATTGAAAGCAATCCTAATACTAAATTATCTCCTGATATTTATGATATTTTACTAGCAGAATTTCAGGGGGAGAAAAATGTTAAAGAAAAATCAAAAAAAATAGATTTGGATCATTTAAATCACAAAACTATTTCTATTGAAGATACTATTGATCATTCTAATGATATTGAAAGTGAAGTAGAAAAAGATGAACTTTTTATAAAAAACGTGCCATTTTTAAATGATGAAGCATTAGAAACAAAAGAAATTAAAAAAGAAGTTGAAGAGATAGAGAAAAAAAGGGAAAATATTAATAAAATTATCAAACCATTTGAAGAGAAACAAAAAGATAAACATTTAGAAACTGAAGAATTAGCAGAGGAGAATAAACCTGAAGAGCCTGTAGAACCTGCACAAGAAGAGAAACATATTGAAAAAGCTGAAGATAAAGTTTCTAAATTGAAAGAAGAAAAAACTGAAAAAGAAAAACCATCTGGATTAAAAATTGTTGGTAAAATCAACCTCAATTCTAAAAATTTCAAAACAAAACCGCCAAGGAAGACAAAAGAAGAAAAGAGAAGACTTAAAGAGATGAAAAAACAAAATATCTCCACATCGTCTTTAGTAGAAAATAAGAAAGTTAAAGAAACTAAGCCTCTTCAAAAAAAAGAAAATAAAAAAGTTTTTGAAAAACCTTCAGACAAAGTAAAAGAAAACAAAAAAATCACCTTGTCTAAACAAAAAGAAAAACAAGTTGAACCTGAAAAAATAAATAAACAAAAAATAATAGAAGAAGAGAAAAAGGAGGATAATTTTATTAAAACTAAAATACAGAAATTAAAAGGACCAACTATTGTAGGGTCTATTAAACTTCCTCATCACAAAAAGAAATCTGTTAATAAGAAACCTATTGCTTCTTCTTCTGATGAAAAATTAAAAGAAAAAAAGAAAAAAAGAAAGAGAATCAATAAACACTTTGAACCAGTTAAAGCTGGACATAGAGGTGCAAGAGATTATAAGACAAGTTTAAAATTCAATAAAAGGAAAATAAGTAAAAGAGAAATTAAAAAACCTGAACCTACCGAGGAAGAAATTCAAAAAAAGATAAGAGAAACACTTGCAAAATTAAGTTCAAGTGGCAAATCAAAGGCTTCAAAACACAGGAGAGAAAAACGAAATATCGCAAGTAAACATACTTTTGAGGAGCTGCAAAAACATGAAAAAGAAAGAAAAATAATAAAAGTTACAGAATTTGTTACAGCTAATGAACTTGCAACAATGATAAATGTTCCTGTAAATGATATTATTTCTACTTGTATGACACTTGGAATATTTGTTTCTATTAATCAACGTTTGGATGCTGAAACATTAATCTTAGTAGCAGAAGAATTTGGATATGAAGTGAAATTTGTTAGTGTTGATGTTCAGGAAGCTATTCATCATAACGATGAAAAAGAAAATCTTGAAGATTTAAGGCCAAGAGCTCCTATTGTCACTGTGATGGGGCATGTTGATCATGGTAAGACATCTTTATTGGATTATATTAGACATACAAATGTTATTGCAGGTGAATCTGGAGGAATCACTCAGCATATAGGGTCTTATGAAGTAACATTAACAAATGGGAAAAAAATAACTTTTCTTGACACCCCGGGACATGAAGCATTCACTGCTATGAGAGCTCGGGGAGCTAAAGTTACTGATATAGCTATTATTATTATAGCTTCTGATGATGCAGTAATGCCTCAAACTATTGAAGCAATTAATCATGCACAAGCAGCAGGAGTACCTATTGTTTTTGCAATTAATAAGATTGATAAACCAAATGCAAATCCAAAAAAAATTAAAGAAGAATTATCAAAACATAATATATTGGTTGAAGACTGGGGAGGAAAATATCAATCTCAAGAGATATCTGCTAAAAAGGGAACAGGAATTGATGATTTACTCGAGAAAGTCTTGCTTGAAGCAGAAATGCTGGATTTAAAAGGTAATCCTAAAAAAAAGGCTGTAGGTACTGTTCTTGAATCTTCACTTGATAAAGGTAGGGGTTATGTTGTAAAACTTTTGGTCGCAGATGGTACTTTAAGAGTTGGAGATGTTGTTTTAGCGGGTTCATACTTTGGAAGAGTTAAAGCAATGTATAATGAAAGAAATGCTTTGATTAAAGAAGCTGGACCTTCTACTCCTTTATTGCTATTGGGCTTAAACGGTCCCCCTCAAGCTGGAGATGCTTTTAATGTGATGAGTGATGAGAAAGAATCAAGAGCTATTGCCAATAAACGTTTACAGTTACAGCGTGAGCAAGGTATAAGAACACAAAAACATATTACTCTTGATGAAATTGGTCGTCGTATTGCAATTGGCGATTTTAAAGAACTAAATATTATTGTTAAAGGCGATGCTGATGGTTCTATTGAAGCTTTATCTGATTCATTACTTAAATTATCTACTCAACAAGTTCAGGTTAATGTTATTCATAAATCTGTTGGTCAAGTAACAGAATCTGATGTACTGCTTGCTTCAGCTTCTAATGCAATTATAATATGTTTCCAGGTCCGCCCTTCTCTCGGTGCACGTAAGCTGGCTGAACGTGAACAAATAGATATTAGATTGTATTCTGTAATTTATAAGGCAATAGATGAAATAAGGTTAGCTATTGAAGGTATGTTATCACCTGAAATTGAAGAAAAAATTGTTTGTAATATAGAGGTAAGAGAAATATTCAAAATCTCTAAAGTTGGAACTGTTGCTGGCTGTAAGGTATTAGATGGAAAAATTAACAGGAAGACAAATGTTCGTATAATTCGCGATGGAATTGTTGTTTATACCGGTAAGTTAGGTTCTCTTAAGCGTTTTAAAGATGACGTTAAAGAAGTTCAGTCAGGCTTTGAATGTGGGTTAAACATAGAAAATTTTAATGATATTAAAGTTGGTGATATCATCGAAGGATATGAAGAAATTGAAGTTAAACGTAAACTAAAATAATAAAGTAAATTTAAAAAAATATTTCCCAATACAAGAAAAACCACAACTAATTAGTGTCTGTTTACAAAGTCAGTGTTTGATTCAGAATGACGTATTTTGTAAATGACTGTTTTCAAAACAAGTTTACCCCGTAGCTTAGCGTACCGGGGCATAA
>CAYNBX010000059.1:0-9157 GCA_964395505.1 uncultured Bacteroidales bacterium
AAATCTAAAATCTTAATTCTCTTTGGTCATGGATGTTTCATCTGTTTATATTTTTAAAATTAATTATTTTTTAAAACTACAAAAAAATCTATATAAATTGATGAACTTATTTTTTTTGCTTATTTGTGAAAGGAAGACACCTATAATTACGAATGCCATTCCTAAAATTTTATTCAGGTTAAAATATTCAGATAACATAAAATAAGAAAATACAGCAGTGAATACAGGAATGAAATTACTAAAAATATTGGCTTTGCTTACTCCAATTTCTTTTATTGCAATAGTATAAAAAATAAATGCAATAGATGAGCCAAAAATTGCTAATTGTAAGAGATTCGAAATCAATTGGAAATTAGGACTTATACTTATAAAATTTTTAAAATCAAATATTAAGAATAATGGAAGAAAATAAATAGCTCCAAGTAAGTTTTGTATTGCAATAATGTTTAAAGCAGAATATTTTAATGAGAGTTTTTTTAGAGTGATGGAATATCCAATTGAAGTGGATACAGCAAATAATAAGCAAAGAATGCCAAAAGGTGAAGTATTTAAAGAAATATTTTTTCTAACAAGCATTATTATTATTCCAATAAAAGAAATTAATAAACCAAAGATGTTAAGTTTAGAGAGTTTTTCTTTTAATGTATAATAAGCTGCAATAGGTGTAAATAATGGAATTGTTGCAATCATCACAGCACTTATTGTTGGAGAAGTATATTTTATTCCATAAGTTTCACCCAGAAAATATAGGAAAGGATTGAAAAGAGATGAAATAATAAATAATTTGTAATCTTCATGTTTTATTTTTTCTTGTTTTTTAAAAATTTTTATAAAAAGAAATAATATAAAAGATGATATGATAAGCCTTAAAAATATTATTGTGATTGGTTCATAATATTTTAAAATGATTTTTGTCCAAACAAAAGTTAAACCCCAGAAAAACATTGATAATGTGAGGATAAAATAGACAAAAAAATGAGATTTATTCATTGATTTTTAATATTATTTTCTTAGACCTATATAAAGAAGAGAAGACAAGTTATTGTCTTTTTTATTATATAAATATGATACGTATAAATTTATCAGCTTAATAATAATTTAAAAAAAATGAGTAATTTAAGAACGTCCTTGTTCATCAAGAATTTGGGTGTTGTGTTTTAAAGTTCTTAATATCAAAGCAATTAAAGCAGTTATGATAAGTGCATAAACAGAAAAACGGTTCCATTGGATTTTGTTATGCATAAAATAATACCTCAAAATATCAATAAAAGTATAACTGAATACTACTGAAAGAATACCGGAATATTCTCTTCTTAAAATACTTTTAAAAGAAAACTTTATGCTGCTTTTTATATAATTTTTGAAAGAAGGGATAAAAGCAGGTACCTTTAAAGACCAGTCTAAAAAGTCTTTTCCGAATTTTTTTTCAAGGAAACGTTCCTCTGCAAACATTATCCTTTCATAGTAAAGCCAGAAAACTAAGGAAACAATTATAACAAAATAAATGTTGTAAGTAAACAAAACAATTCCAAACCATATCAAAAAATTGCCTAAATACAAAGGATGACGAACTGTTGAATATATTCCTGTAATATTAAGACTTTCTGCAACTTGTTTATCAGTGTTCCTTCCTGAAGTGCCTTTTGGTGTTGTGCCTATTGAAATAGCTCTAATGATTATGCCTGAAACACTAAGAATTATTGATATTATACTAAGTGTTAATGAAAATGTTTTTGAAATATTCGCATAATCTGTGATGTAAATCACAGGTATTGCAATAATAAATAAGATTACAGGTATTTGCCCTCTGTATTTAAAAAGAAAATTTCCACTTGATTCAAATGAATGTATTAAAGCCATATTTGTTTTTTTTGTTTTTCAATTATAAAGCAAAATTATTTATTTTTTGTTTAATTAAAATTATTGTGATAATAATAAAATTTTTGAGCAATGTAATCTTATAACATAATCCTTGTTGAAAATTTTTATTTGCTTTGTAACCTTTGTTGTTATATTTACGTCTTATTTAAGTAAACATTAAAAAAAATTAAAATGAAAAAGGCAAATATTATTAAGACATCAATCATTGGAATACTACTTGTTTTTATGTCGGTAAATACCATAGGATGTGAAGTATTTCCAGTTAAAGGAAATAGAAAAGTTGTTACTGAGCAGCGTAAAGTTAAACCATTTAATTCAATTAGGTCGAATGGATGTGTAGATATTTATATCTCTCAGGGAGATAGTGATAAGTTGAATGTTGAGGCAGATGAAAATCTTATAGATTTGATAGTAACGAAAGTAAAAAATAATACTTTAATTGTTTATGCCAAAAAATCTATATGGGATGCAAAAGCATTAAATGTTTATGTAACAGTCAGAGAATTAAACAATATAGAAATAAACGGTTCAGGTGATATAAAAACAGAATCCAGAATAAATACAGATAAATTGCAATTTGTTGTTGCAGGTTCAGGTGATTTGAGTTTAGATGTAACTGCAGATAAGTTGGCAGGTAGGATGATAGGTTCAGGTGATGTTGATATATCTGATACTACTGAATTATTTGATGTGAGTATAAATGGCTCAGGAGACCTGGATGTTTATAATTTGCAGACTCAAAAATGTCATCTAAGATTAAGCGGTTCTGGTGATGTTAGTATATCAGGCAATACAAGAATACTTAATGTTGAACAGATAAGCTCAGGTGATGTTAATTTATTCAAATTATACTCTGAAAAATGTAAAATAAACAAATGCGGCTCAGGAGATGCAAGGATTAATGTTTCGGGCGATTTAGATATCTTGTCTAGTGGTTCTGGCGATGTTTATTTTAAAGGTGACCCATATATTAAATCAATGAATGTGTCTGGTTCTGGTGATATTATAAAAGTAAATAGATGATTTAAAAAGTTTTTGCAAGAAGACGCTAATAACTGCGTTATACTCGTCTTAAAAATTCATAAGCCTTGTTCTTGTCGTTTTCTTATCAAAAACTTATATTTCTATGAGTTTTTTAAAGATATTAGATAGTTATAATAAAATTAAGACATTTTGAAAGTTATCAAAATCTGGTTAAACCTTATACTATATTTTAAAAATAACAAAAACAGGCTTAATTATGAAGATTACTGTATTTAATGGAAGTTCTCGTGGAGGAAGAGGGAATACACATGTTATAGTTGAAGCTTTCTTAAGAGGTGCAAATGAAGCAGGTGCTGAGGTTGAAAATATTTTTCTTGTTGAAAAGAATATAAAAAATTGTTTAGGCTGCTTTGACTGCTGGACAAAAACTCCGGGTAAATGCATAATAAAGGATGATATGAAAGAATTATTATCAAAATTTATGAACTCTGATATTGTTGTTTTTGCAACCCCCCTTTATGTTGATAATGTATCAGGAATGATGAAAAATTTTATGGACAGACTCATTCCACTTCTTGACCCTCACTTTGAAAAAGATGAACAAGGTGAAATTAGACATAAAAAGAGATATGGAAATTTTCCTCAAATTGCAGTAATTTCAAATTGTGGATTCCCAGAACAAAGTCATTTTCAGGTCTTAAGTTTGCTGTTCAAGAGGATTGCCAGAAATATGCATTCAAAAATAATTGCTGAAATATATAGAGGAGAAGGAGAAATTTTAAATCAAAAAATCCTAATACTCAAACCTTTTATAATGAGGTATAAGAAACTCTTAAGAAAAGCTGGCAAAGAATTAGTTGAAAACTTAAGAATTTCAGAAGATACTATTGCAAAACTTGAAAAGCCAATAATACCTTATGGTCAATATATAAAAGGTGGAAATAAAAATTGGGATAAATTATTATCAAATATTAAAATTTCGAATACAAATGTATAAAAGGCTTTACTATGTTTTGCTAAAATTATTTTCTCTTATCTCTTTTATCTGCAAAACTTAATAATCATAAAATGAATATTTAATTAAAAATCAAAAATATGAAAAAAATAAAAGTAAAATCAAAGCTGTTATCTGGTATATTATTATTATTTATCTTAAGTGTTTCAGCAGGATGTATAGAGATGATAAGAGGCGTTAGAGGAAATGGCAATGTTGTTACACAACAAATAGGTGTTAAATCTTTTGATGCTATTAAAGTAGGTGGATCTTTTGAAGTATATTTAAATCAGGCTGATACTGAATCACTGAAAATTGAAGCTGACGAGAACCTGATGGATTTAATTAGTGCAAGAGTTCGTGATAATACTTTAATAATTACTACACGTGAACAAATCAGGGATGCAAAGGCTTTAAAAGTATATATTACATTTAAAGATTTAAGAAAAATGAATTTTAGTGGTGCTGTTGAAGTTACAGGCATGAATAAGTTAAATTTTAATGATTTATCATTTCACGCAAGTGGTGCTTCGGAAGTAGAATTAAATATTGCAGCAAAAGGATTAGAAATGGATTTAAGCGGTGCTTCAGAAATTGATATTAAAGGGTATGTTAAAGATGTCAATATGGATATCTCTGGAGCTGTTGATTTATCAGCTTATGAACTTGAAACAGATAATTTTAATATTGAAATAAGTGGTGCAGCTAAGGCAAGAATAAATGTTAACAAAAAATTGGATGCTAGAATTTCTGGTGCCGGAAGTTTAAGATATAAAGGTAATCCTAATTTAAAGACAAGAGTCTCAGGTGCCGGTAGTATAAGAAATATATGATAAGTATTTGATAGAAAACTAATATGTAAGAGCAAATACAAAAAAATATTATTTCTAAGAAATAAATCCAAAAAATTACTATAACTTGCCTAAAAAAAAGTTGAGAAAGTTATTGAGTAAAAAGGGGAAGTTGCAGCAAAATTATTAAGCTTTAAATCCGCAAATTACTTCGTATGGAAGAGTTGAAATGTGCGTTAGTGTTGACGCAGCACAACGAAGGGCATTGCAGTCGCAGTCCCTGTCACTGTGAGAAGGTCTGAGCGAGCATTCCCAACAATGTCATTAGGTTCGGCTTTGCATAAGATTTAATTTGCTGATTTAAGGTTTTATATAGAACAATATTTTTATTATCTCGGATGCTCGTAATATTCTTTAGATTTTCCTCCCCAGTAGTCTCTAACTCTATCCTGGTCTAAGTCAATACCTTCTCCATTTCTTTTATGAATAATTAATTGCCATCTGTAATTTGATAATTCTCCTATTACATCAGAATGAATGAGTTGAAAATCATTTGTAACTATGTCATTAGAGTAGAAAACAAATTTTTTATTTCTTTGATTTTTGATAGTGTAATAATGCCATATTTCATAAGGATATGCGTCAGGTTCATTATAACTTTTAGTGATTGAATTTGGCGGACCGTATTTTAAGTAAACTATACCCCTGTCTGTTTCATAGCCTTTTTTTACCTGAGTTCGGAAAGCAGCATTTACTTTATTAACTTCATTTAAGTATTTTTGCCAGGCTAATTCAGGATTGTTTTCGTCCCTTGTTAACCAAAAATTAAGAAAAAATTGCTGCAAAGTTTTTAACACGGATTTTTTCAAGTGATGATAAATAAAAAATTTCTCAATATTGGTTGAGATAGGAGCAAGTGAACGGATACATTCCATTAAAGAATCTTTATTTGTATATGCACTTACAAAAGTATTTTTAATATCTAAACTGGGAATATTATTGATATTAAAATTGGCATTAGTGTTAATTCGTTGGAAAAATAATTTGTTAAAAGCAATTAACTTATTTTCTCTGTCTCTTGCTTCAATTACTAAATTGTAATTACCAGAAGGTAGTTCTTTAATATCAAAACTATTAAATAAAACATTTACAGCTTTTGTGTTCTCCCTCCTTACTTTCACAAATTTTGAAATTCGTTTTTGGGTTTCATAAGATTCTATGTAATATGAGATTAGATATTTTTGGTTTTCGCCAAATACTTTATCAGTATTGTAAATTTCTGTATAAAAAGTTAAAATATTAATATTTTCAGGGTAGAAATTATAAACATAAGGCACAAAATCATATCCACATTTTGTAAGTATATTAGACTTGTCTGTCTTTTTGTATGATTTGATGAGTTGAATACCTGAGATACAGATTTTATCAGAAGGATAATTAATCGTTATTTTATCATAGCTTTTCAAAGGAATATTATCTTTATTTTTGTCAGCAATATTGATTTCAAAATCATAAGTTCCATTTGGAATGGAAAATCGCTGTTGGTCAATAAAATTAAAATTTGTGTTAGTAGAATCATCAACTTCCGGACTCAATAAATTGTATTTGCTGAACTTTTTAACTTCATTATTTTGCCTGAATATCATTATAATATTTAATGTGCCTTGATATTTATCATTTTTATTTTTTACAAAAACAATACTTTTTCCTGAAACAGTAAGATAAGTTTCTATGTAAGGACCTTTTGTTGGAGAATAAAATGTCGAATATGACAAGTTAGCTTGTAGCTTTTTTGCTTTTAAAGTGTTAAAGCTGAAAAACAAAAAAATGCTTAAAGAGATTATTATTAATTTTTTCATTATATAGACTTGTTAAATTATTGATAATAAGCAGTGAACAAATATTCTAATACTAATTCAATTTTTTACAATTATTTATTTGATTTATAATACAAATATACGACAATTTAATGAATTTATCAACAGAAAAAAGTGCTAAGATATGATATTAGTAAAATAATATTTAGTTTGATTAATTTGCAAAATTTTTAATTTAGGATTAAAGTATTGCTGTTTATTGTTTTTGCTTAAGTGTAAAATTGTATTATTTATATTAAAAGTATTGAAAAATTATTTTGGTGATATAGAAAAAATTGTATTTTTGCGTTGGAGAAATGGCAGAGTGGTCGAATGCGGCGGTCTTGAAAACCGTTGAGGGTCATACCTCCGGGGGTTCGAATCCCTCTTTCTCCGCTTTTAGAAAGGAAGGAGATATATCCTTCTTTTTTTATTTCTAATTGTTTTTTGGAGGGATGCCGGAGTGGTCGAACGGGACTGTCTCGAAAACAGTTGTTCTGAGTAATCGGAACCGGGGGTTCGAATCCCTCTTCCTCCGCTTATTAACTTAATATATGAGAAAATATAAAATTCTTTGCACACGAGATTCTATCATAAAATATTTTTAAATTAGAAATTTAGTTTTATTTGAACTTCGAGTTTGTAATTTTATTTTATAATTATATTCCTGCCTGCCCTGTAGTTTACTTGGTAGCGGAGCGTATCAGTTCTAAGTGTATCAGAGACTGTCCTGTAATTTATCTTGTACCGAAATGTATTAAGGTGAAATGTACAATGTACAAGACCTGCCCTGTCGTGAAACTTTCAGGGTGTATTCAAATTAAATAATTTTGTATAGAAAATAAAATTTATTGTTTTAGTTAAACGGTCTCTTATTAATAATAAATCATTCATTGATTAAAATCTTATTAACAAACGGATTTACTTTTTTAAAAAATGATTCATTTCAAAATAGGGAAGTTTATTTATAATAGCAAATTATCAATAGATTTTTTTATCTCATAGATTTAATTTTTTTTGATAAAATTTGTTTTTTGTTTAGTATTTTATTTTAGTATTTTTGTTTTTTTTATAATAATAAGGAAGGAGATTTTATGCAACCGGTTTTTATTTTCGGATTAATAATTTTTTTAGGTTTTGTACTTGGAGAATTATGTGTAAAGTTTAGATTGCCAAAAGTAACAGGGTATATTGTGGCTGGTATCTTACTTAATCCTAAAATTGTAAATTTAGTTCCTGGGAGTTTTGTTGAAAGTACGGATGTTATTATAGATATTTCATTATCTTTTATAACCTTTTCAGTTGGAGGTACTTTATCAATCACAAAATTACGTGCTTTAGGTAAGAAAATTTTATCGATAACAATATTTGAATCAGAATTTGCTTTTCTCTCTGTTCTTATAATTTTTATTTTATTAGGACCAAGTCTTATTCATTCCCCTAATGCAACAATGTCGTTGTTCTATATTCCTTTGGCACTTTTATTAGCTCCCTTAGCATCACCAACAGATCCGTCAGCTACCCTTGCTGTGGAACACGAATATCATGCAAAAGGTGATGTTACTTCAACAGTCATGGGTGTTGCAGCTATGGATGATGTGCTTGGTATTATAAATTATAGTATTGCAATTGCCTTAGCCTCGTTGTTTATTGCTAACAAGCCAATAGGATTTAACTCAATATTGCACCCAATAATTATTATATTTGGTTCAGTAATTTTAGGTGGTGTTTTTGGCTTCTTCCTTAATTTGTCAACAAAGATTTTTAAAAGAGAAACAGAAGGAGGATTGATAGTTATTATCTTAGCAGTTTTATCATTATGTTTTGGTGTTGCAAAGTTATTGAATTTTGACCCCCTTTTAACAATAATGACTATGGGATTTGTTGTAGTAAATTTTAACCCTAAACATGAATTAATATTTAAAATGTTAGAACGATATACTGAGGAGTTAATTTTTGTTCTTTTCTTCACAATAAGTGCTATGCATCTTGATTTTTCAGTTTTGGTTTCAAATTATATGTTAATTATAGTTTTTGTTATCTTTCGTGCCTTAGGTAAAGTAAGTGGAGTTTTTGTTGGCGCTTCAATTTCAAAATCTTCTGCTAAGGTCAAAAAATATACTGCTGGTGGATTAATACCTCAAGGTGGAATTGTTATTGGCTTAGCGTTAGTTGTAAGCCAGAACCCTGCTTTTAATTCAATTTCTAGTATAGTTATTAATGTTATTCTTGGTGCTACGATAATACATGAAATTATTGGACCTGTTATCTCTAAATATTCTCTTAATAAAGCAGGTGAGCTTACAATAGAAGAGTAAATCTATTTTTAAATTCTATTGATAATTCGAAAAAATATGTCATTAACCCCTTGATTTATAAAGGTGTTTTAAAATGAACAATAAATTTTAATAGCCGTTTTAACTGTTTTAGCTTTTAAAAATGATGATTAATTAGTGTCCGTCTATAAAGTCGGTGTTTAGTTCAAAATGACGTCTTTTTAATATGGTTTTTTAGAAGCACACGTCATTCTGAATGGAATGTAGTGTAACGGAATGTAATGAAGAATCTGTTTGTTGTTGTGTGAAGCTTTTTTCTGAGTGATTCTTCTATGCGTTCAGAATGACGTCTTTTGTAAATGACTGTTTTAAAGA
>CAYNBX010000060.1:0-9113 GCA_964395505.1 uncultured Bacteroidales bacterium
TCACAAGCCTTGAAAATGAACATTCTGATTCAAACACTGACTTTATGTACGGACACTAATTATATTTTGTGTTAAAACTTCCGGATGAAAAACAAAATTAAACAACTCTTAAAAGATTTTAAAAACCCCTTGATAAATCAAGGGGTTTTTAAAATGAACAATCTTTTTTAATAACCCTTTAACGGTTTTAACTTCTAAAAATTATGATTAATTAAAAAACCGTTAAAACGGTTATAGCTCTTGCATTTTGTCTTTTAACACCTCGTTAAAACGAGGTGCTAATGATAATCATTATAAAGAGATGCTAATCATACTCATTAAACTACTTTATTAATCTTATATTTAGAATTTATAATATAAAATTATGAAAAAATAACAAATTTAAAAAAAATGTTATTTTTGTGTTAATTACTGGTAAATTTTCAATTAATATATACCTTGGTTTGTAAATTTGCAAAATATAATTTAATAATATTATTAGCTTTTAATACTTATTGAAACTAAGAAACAAAAAACAGATAAAAATACTAAACCTTATGTCAAAAATATTAGCCATAGATGATGAAAAAAATAGTCTCATCTTAATAAAATCCATATTAAAAAAATCAATTTCACATTGTGAAGTAATAACTGTACAATCAGGAATTGAAGGAATAGAAAAAGCGAAAAAAGAAAATCCTGATACCATTTTACTTGATATTCAAATGCCTCATATAGATGGTTTTGAAGTCTGCAAAAGATTAAAGTCTGATGAAAAAACAAAAAATATCCCGATAATTTTTTTAACTGGATTTGAAACAAAGTCTAAAAGTCGTATTAAAGGTCTTGAACTCGGTGCAGATGCTTTCCTTACAAAGCCAATAGATGAAGCTGAACTTATTTCACAGGTCAATGTGATGCTTAGAATAAAAAAAAATGAAGATAAAATAAGAAATGAAAAAAAACTTCTTGATGACCTTGTTCGGGAAAGAACCTCAGAATTACAGTCTTCTGAAAATCGTTTAAACGATATATTTGAAAATATGATGAGTGGAATTGTCATAAATAAACTTATATTAGATAAAAATGGTAAACCTGTTAACTATATTTTGGAAAAGATGAATAAAGCTGCTGAAAAAATCTTATCATGGAATAGAAAAGATATAGAAGGTAAAAAAGCAACAGAAGTTTACAAAGGCGATACTCCTTTTATAGAAAGGTATGCTAGAGTTGCCCAAACCGGAAAAGCAGAATATTTTATTACCTATTATCCGGGATTTAAGAAGTGGTTTGAGATAACATCATTTTGCCCTAAAAAAGGGTATTTTGCCAATATTTTTAAAGATATTACAGAACAAAAACTTGCTAAAGAAAATTTAAAATTAAGCGATGAGCGTTATCATGCTCTTTTAAAGAGCAGTTCTGAAGGTATTTGGTGTTTTGAGGTAGAACCAATACCAATAAATCTTAATGAAGATGAAATTATTAAACGTATTTACAAAACAGGTACTCTTGTTGAATGTAATGATGTAATGGCAAAAATGTATGCATATAAAAGTAAAGAAGATATAATTGGAGTTAAACTCGAAAAACTTCTTGTTCCTTCTGATAGGAGAAATATAATATACCTTAAAAATTTTATACGCAATAATTTTAGTATAATTGATGGGGAATCGTATGAGCCTGATCTTAATGGTAATATTCATATATATCTAAACAATTTTTCTGCAAATATTGAGAATGGATACATAGTTCGTGCCTGGGGTACACAAAGAGACATTACTGAACGCAAGCGTACAGAAGAAAAAATAAAACATCTTAATCTTGTGCTTCAAAGCGTTCGTAATGTCAATCAACTTATCACTAAGGAAAAAGACAGTAACCGTTTGATTCAAAGAATATGTGATATGCTAATTGAAACGTCAGGTTATAACAGTGCATGGATTATACTTTTTGATAAGAATAAAAATTTCATTACATCCGCAGAATCAGGTTTGGCTGCTGAGGTTTTTTTGCCATTAAAGGAATTATTCAAGCGTGGAGAGCTTATAGAATGTGCAAGGAGAGCCTTAAAACAATCAGGTATTATAACAGTAAAAGATTCTCCTGCATGTGTTGGATGTCCACTTTTGGGAAAAGCACCTGAAGAAAAGCAAATAACTGCCAGACTGGAATATAAAGGAAAGATCTTTGGCCTTATATCTGCTTCTATGGCTGCTGGCTTTATTAATAATATAGAAGAACATAAGCTTTTCAAAGAAGTTACGAATGATATTGCTTTTGCTTTATATCGTATAGAGTTGGAAGAAAAACAAAAAATTGCACAAAGAAAACTTAAAGAAAGCGAAAATAAATATAGATATCTTTTTGAACAAAGTCAAGTAATTAACCTGATAATGGGAATTGATGGAAAAATTATAGACATAAATGAGAAGGGAATAAAAATATTTGGATATAAAAAGGAAGAACTTATTGGTAAACCTTTAATAGAATTTATTGTCCCTGAACATAGAAAAAAAATAGCAAAACAGTTAACTCAGTATTTACAAGGTAAGCAAGCTCCATCCCTTGAAGTTAATTTCATTGGTAAAAAAGATACTTACACACTTTTATTTGGAGAAGGCAATACTATGTTGTTTGAAAAAGAGCAACCTATAGGATTTTTAATCAGTGCACTAAATATCACTGAACGCAAGCGTATGGAAGAAGAATTACTCATTGAAAAAGTTTATTTTGAGAAATTATTTCAAAATTCTCCCGAAGCTATTGTAATAGCAGATAATGACAGTAAATTATTACGTATAAATAGAAAATTTACAAAATTGTTCGGATATGCAATGGATGAAGTTAAAGGTATAAATATAGATAATTTAATTGCTTCAAAGGATTATCAGGAAGAAGCAGATTCAATAACAAAACAAATAGCTAAAGGGAAAACAATAAAATATGAGACTATACGACAACGCAAAGATGGAACGCCTGTTAATGTCTCAATACTTGGAACACCTATAAAAATAGATAAAGAACAAAAGGCTGTATATGGAATATACCGTGATATCACTGAAAGAAAACTTGCTGAAGAAAAACAAAAAAAATTAGAAGAAAGAGAACACTCAATTTTACAAGCTATACCTGATGCTGTTATTGGAATGCATGAAAGACATATTGTCTTTGCAAATAAGGGTGTAGAATATGTTTTTGGCTGGAAACCTGAAGAATTGATTAATAAATCTACAAGAATATTATATCGCTCTGATGAAGATTATGATAAAATTGCTCAACTTTTTTTTCCCACCCTTGAAAAAAAAGCTACTTATATTAAGGAATTTCCTTGTAGTTGTAAAGATGGAAGAGATATTATTTGCAGAGTAAGCGCATCAAGATTAGGTGAAAAACTAATTGAGAGAAATATAGTAGCTACTTTTACTGATATCACTGAAAGAAAAAAAAATGAAAATGAGATAAAAGAAAAATCAAGAGAATTAGAGATATTAAACAAAATTATTAAGCAAGCTAATGAGTCTAAAGACCTATATTCTTTATTGGAAAATATTTTATCTTATACTCTTAATTTTATGGATTTTGAAAGTGGTGGCATTTATTTAATAGATAATATTAACAATAAACAAGCTGTATTAAAATGTATAAAAGAATTACCTCAGGATTATATTAATGAAGTAAAAACTATTAAAATTGACAGGGAACCATATTATTCTGTCTTTAAGGAAGCAAAAGCTTTTTTTACTGATAAATATAAAGAACTTAGGCCAGAGCATTATATAAAATGGGGCTTTTTATCTTTTGCAAGCATTGCTTTACTTTCCAAAGAAAAGCTTATTGGAATTATGAATATTATAAGTAAAAAGAAACTTTATTTTACAGAAACCCAAAAGAAAATCCTGCAATCTATCGGACAGGAAGCAGGTACATCAATAGCAAAAATGCAAGCTGAAAAAAATTTTTTACAGTCAAACTTCATAGTTTCTTCATCACAGAATCGTATAGCTATAATTGATAAAAACTATGTCTATCAGTTTGTAAATGATGCATTTCTTAAATCACATCTAAAAACTAAGGAACAGATTATTGGCCATAATGTATCTGAAATACTTGGAGAAGAGCAATTTGAAAATATTGTTAAAGATAAATATGATAAATGTTTTACAGGGAAAGTGGTACATTTTCAGGAATGGTTTAATTTTCCTGAAAAGAAAAATGTATATTTACATGAAGATATCTATCCTTTCATTGAGAATAATACAATATCCGGACTTGTTTTAATTACCTATGATATTACTAAACTTAAAAAAACAGAAGAAAACTTAGAAAAAGCAAAAGAAAAAGCAGAAGAATCAGACAGGCTTAAAACTGCTTTTCTGTCTAATATGTCACACGAGATAAGAACACCTATGAACGCTATTATTGGTTTCTCTAACTTACTTTCTGACACGGACATTACAAATGATGAAAGAAAAGAATTTATAGAACTTATTGATAGTAATTCTAATTCACTTATGAATTTAATAGAAGATATTATTGATATTTCAAAAATAGAAGCTGGTCAGTTAATCATTAAAAAAACTAAAACACCTGTTAATAAAATATTCTCTGAATTATATAATTCTTTTAATCAAATAAAAAACGAAAAAGATAAAACCAATATTGAACTGCGTTTAAATCTTGCCAATAAAGAAAAAGATTTTACAATAATTACAGACCCTCACAGATTCAAACAAATTTTATCTAATCTCTTAGATAATGCTGTTAAATTTACTGAAAAAGGTTTTATTGAATTTGGATATAGTATAAATAATCAATCATATTTACAATTTTATGTTAAAGACACAGGAATAGGAATACCTAATGATAAAATGAATATTATCTTCGACCGTTTTAGACAAGTTGATGGTTCTAACACAAGAAAATATGGAGGCACTGGACTGGGTCTGGCAATATCAAAAAATCTTGTTGAATTATTAGGAGGTAAAATGTGGCTGGAATCTCAAATTGATAAAGGAACAACATTTTATTTTACTTTGCCGTATAATCCTGCTGAGAAAGCTGTTGAGAAAACTCAAATAATTACTAAACATAAAAAAAAGTATATTTGGAACAATAAAATAATTCTTATTGCTGAAGACACTGTTTCAAATTATCAATTCCTTGAAGCTGCACTTAGAAAAACTAAGGCTAATCTTTTATGGGCTCAAGATGGAAAAGAAGCTGTTGATATGTGTAAGGCAAATGATAAAATCAACCTGATACTTATGGACATACAGATGCCTGTTCTAAATGGTTACAAAGCTGCACGGCAAATAAGACAATTTAGAAAAGATTTACCAATAATAGCTGAAACTGCTTTTGCAATGTCCGGGGACAGAGAAAAAAGCCTTGAAGCCGGCTGTGATGATTATATAGCTAAACCTATTAAAATAGCAGAACTTCTTGAGAAAATTGATAAGTGGTTAAAATGAAGAATATAGAGTTAGAAGTTGATGTTTAGAGAGTTTTAATTTTAGACTTTAGATTGATTGAATAATGATTGATTGAATAGATGATTGATTGGATGAATGATTGGCTGAATAGTTGATTTCAAAAAATCCTCCAGGTTTTAAAAATCTAAAGGATTTATATCAATCACTTCTCATAGCTTTTAAATAGTTAGTTGTTCTTTTTTTTACTTTTTATTTAGCTCTGGTTTAAAGTTTAAATTTTAAAGTTTGAAGTTTTAAACCTGAAATAATTAATAAATTTTAAATTGAAAATAAAAAATTGACAAAATTCTCTATATATTCATAAAGGGAGAGCTATAGGGGTTAAAGGCTAAAGTACGAAGTAAAAATTAAAAGTAAAAAAGTTTAACGTTTACCCAATGAAATTATATTATTTCATAAGTGTGAAACATTGCGAATTTATACTGCTTGTCCCATAAAGTGGTTTACTCTGTAAAATGCTTACCACGTAAAATGTTTGCCCAATAAAATTTATCATCTATTTTACAGGGGCGAAGTTTATTTTTCTTTGTAAAAGCAATATTTAACAGTGAATGATTGTATAGGATAATTTCCGAAGTAATATTTCATCTGGAACAATTATTTAACTTTGTAAAAAATGACATTATAGAAAAAAATATTATAGATGAATTTAAATAAACTATATATACTATTACTTATCCTTTTTATTCCAAATGCTTTATCATTTGGAAATAAACAAACTAAAATTGACAGCCTTGAAAATAAACTAAAAACAGCCAAGGGTATTGAGAAAATTAAAACCTATAATAGTTTATCAACTGAATATAAATTAAAAGTTCCTGAAAAGGCTTTTGATTATGCAAATAAAGCTTTTCAACTATCAAAAGAGTTGAATAATGAAAAACAACAAGCTGAATCTTTATATAATTTAGGCGAAGCTTTATACTATAAAAACAACCTCAAAAAATCACTTGATTATTATTTTAAATCATTGAAAATATTTATGAAGTTTGGGACTAATGAACGTACTGCAAACTTATTAAATGATATTGGCATTGTTTATAATGACCTGGATAATTACAACAAAGCATTGGAGTATTATCAAAAATCATTACACTTAAAGGAAAAAATAAACGATAAGGAAGGAATTGCACAGTCATTAAATAATATAGGCTTAGCTTATGATAATATGAGTGAATATGACAAGGCACTGGAATATTACATCAAATCATTAAAGATAGAACAAGAATTAAACAACAAAGAAGGAATTGCACAGAGTAATATGAATATTGGAAATATTTATGAAGCATGGGGTAATTACGAAAAAGCATTGAAATATTGTTTAAAAGCACTAAAAACAGATGAAGAATTAAATATAAAAGAAGATATTGCAATGGTGACAAACAATATAGGAATTATATATGATGATTGGGGAAATAATGAAAAAGCATTAGAATATTATGAAAAATCATTAACAATTGAAAAAGAATTAGGTAATAAAAATGGAATTGCTCAATCATATAATAATATAGCTATAATTTATGATGACATTGGAAATTATGAAAAAGCATCAGAATATTATGAAAAATCATTAAAATTACAAAGACAATTAGGCAACAAAAGACAAATATCTTTATTATTAAGTAATATTGGTGAGCTTAATAATACTAAACGAGATTATAACAAAGCATTAGAATATTATAAAAAATCATTATTAATTGACAAAGAAATATTTAATTATAGAAGTATTGCACAAACATATAACCAAATTGGAAATGTTTATGTTAATCTTAAAAATATAAAAAAAGCAATTAAATATTATAACAAAAGCCTTAAAATGGCTAAATCAATAAAAAGTATAGAAACAATACTAGAAAATTATAAAGGTTTTTCTAATGCTTATTTTTCAAGTGGAAATTATAAAAAAGCTTTTAATTATTCTAATCTATACCATACTTTAAAAGATTCAATCTTTAATGATAAATCTCAAAAACAAATTACTCAAATACAAACAGGATATGAAATCGAAAAAAAAGAAAAGGAAATTGAACTGCTAAACAAAGAAAAACAATTAAAAAATATTGAAATCCATCAAAAAAAAGAAGAAATAAAAAAACAAAAAATACTTATTATCTTCTTCATCTCCGGCTTTGTAATCATACTAATCTTTTCATTTTTATTAATTAAGCAAATTAAACAAAAAAATAAAACAAACAAACTTTTATTAAATCAAAACACTATAATTCAAAAATCAAGAAAGGAACTCATAAAAGCAAAAGAAAAAGCAGAAGAATCAGACAGGCTTAAAACTGCTTTTCTGTCTAATATGTCACACGAGATAAGAACACCTATGAACGCTATTATTGGTTTCTCTAACTTACTTTCTGACACGGACATTACAAATGATGAAAGAAAAGAATTTATAGAACTTATTGATAGTAATTCTAATTCACTTATGAATTTAATAGAAGATATTATTGATATTTCAAAAATAGAAGCTGGTCAGTTAATCATTAAAAAAACTAAAACACCTGTTAATAAAATATTCTCTGAATTATATAATTCTTTTAATCAAATAAAAAACGAAAAAGATAAAACCAATATTGAACTGCGTTTAAATCTTGCCAATAAAGAAAAAGATTTTACAATAATTACAGACCCTCACAGATTCAAACAAATTTTATCTAATCTCTTAGATAATGCTGTTAAATTTACTGAAAAAGGTTTTATTGAATTTGGATATAGTATAAATAATCAATCATATTTACAATTTTATGTTAAAGACACAGGAATAGGAATACCTAATGATAAAATGAATATTATCTTCGACCGTTTTAGACAAGTTGATGGTTCTAACACAAGAAAATATGGAGGCACTGGACTGGGTCTGGCAATATCAAAAAATCTTGTTGAATTATTAGGAGGTAAAATGTGGCTGGAATCTCAAATTGATAAAGGAACAACATTTTATTTTACTTTGCCGTATAATCCTGCTGAGAAAGCTGTTGAGAAAACTCAAATAATTACTAAACATAAAAAAAAGTATATTTGGAACAATAAAATAATTCTTATTGCTGAAGACACTGTTTCAAATTATCAATTCCTTGAAGCTGCACTTAGAAAAACTAAGGCTAATCTTTTATGGGCTCAAGATGGAAAAGAAGCTGTTGATATGTGTAAGGCAAATGATAAAATCAACCTGATACTTATGGACATACAGATGCCTGTTCTAAATGGTTACAAAGCTGCACGGCAAATAAGACAATTTAGAAAAGATTTACCAATAATAGCTGAAACTGCTTTTGCAATGTCCGGGGACAGAGAAAAAAGCCTTGAAGCCGGCTGTGATGATTATATAGCTAAACCTATTAAAATAGCAGAACTTCTTGAGAAAATTGATAAGTGGTTAAAATGAAGAATATAGAGTTAGAAGTTGATGTTTAGAGAGTTTTAATTTTAGACTTTAGATTGATTGAATAATGATTGATTGAATAGATGATTGATTGGATGAATGATTGGCTGAATAGTTGATTTCAAAAAATCCTCCAGGTTTTAAAAATCTAAAGGATTTATATCAATCACTTCTCATAGCTTTTAAATAGTGTTTGTCCAGAATGTCCGATTTCTTTATTTCGGCAAGCTCAATACAAGCTGTTATGC
>CAYNBX010000061.1:0-9092 GCA_964395505.1 uncultured Bacteroidales bacterium
AAAAAAATAAAGGTGGCTGATATGAAAACCAAGGTATTAAGTATAGCTTTGTTAATGACTCAGGCAAGTCTGTTCGCAGCTTCGGATTCAAATGTTAGTAAATTAGGTGAAGTGAATGTAATTGGAAATAATTATAAATTTCCAACAGTTATTTTAAAAAACACACCAACTGCTAAAACCGTTATCAATACTGAAGAATTGAAAAAGTCTATGGGAGCAGGAGGTGCAAATATATTTAAAGCGCTTAAATTGGTTCCGTCAGTTAGTGTAGAATCTGATGGCCCTTATGGGTTAGCAGGTGGTCAAATGCGTGTTCGTGGTTACACACAAGAAGAAATTGGTGTTGAATTAGATGGAATGCCTCTGAATGATACAGGAAATTTTGCAATATATCCTTATGAATATGCAGATTCGGGAAACCTTTATAGTATTGCTTTAACTCGTGGTTCTACAAACATTGCAGCACCTTTTTACAGCGATATCGGCGGTTCTGTTCAATTAAAAACAAAACTTCCAAAAAGAAAATTTTCTGCTCAAATTGATCAAAGAACAGGAACTTATGGCTTTTATAAAGGATTCTATAGAGTTGATAGTGGAGAATTTTCTACGGGAACAAGACTGTTTGGTTCATATTCACATGCTAAAGCTAACAAGTGGAAAGGGCCTGGAAAAGCTCCAAGTTATAGAGACCATTATGCTTTAGGATTGTCTCAGAAAATAAAAAATTCATACGTAGATTTATTCTATGACTATAATACCCAATTAAATGATTCATATAAATATCATCAAATGGATTGGAAAAAAGCACAAGATTATCAAAAATATTATAAATTAGACTATAACAATAACCCTAATAGTGCAGATTATTATAAACTAAATACTAATCCTTACAAAAATCAAGAACTCAGATCAAATATTGTTGTTCCTTTTTTACAAAATGTTAAATTGAAAATAAATCCGTATATATGGATTGGAAAAGGCGGGGGATATTATTCTTATGGTGCAACAAACAAAATTACTTATGGACAATCACTAAATTATACAAATAAATATGGAACTACTGCCAAAATTGATACTAATTTTAATAATGTAAATATTCAAGTGGGTTCATTTTATGAATATGCCGATCTTAAAAACTTTTCAAATAGGTTTAAAGGTGCAAACGGAGATGATATTCTTGCAGATTTAGCAGGTCATTTTAAATACTGGAATTATATATACAGAACAAAAACTAAAACAACGATGCCGTTTTTTGCCATTAAACAAAAAAATATTGCTGGTATATTTGATTATAAAATTGGTGCAAAATATGCAATGGTAAAAAGAGATGTGAAATCTTATAATACTTATGCAGTTAAATCATATTATCCAAAAGATGAAGTTTATCATCATTTAGGACCTGTAGATAAAGATGCATCATACATTAAAACTTATAGAAAATTTTTGCCAAGGGCTCAATTTGGTGTAAATATAAACGATAATTCTTATGCTTATATTTCTTATGCCAGAACTTTTAAAGTTCCAGGTAATAGACTTAAATCAAGTAAGGGTACAAAAATATCAACTCAATCTGCAATTAATAATTTAAAACCTGAAGTTGCTAATACTTATAACTTAGGCTATAGATACACCACTGATTCATATTATGTAGCTCCTGGAATATATTATTCAAAATATTCTGATAAAATTATTAATACACCAACAAAAGATCCTACAGTAAGTATTCCTAAAAATGTCGGTTCTACAACAGCTAAAGGTATAGAAATAGAATCAGGTGTAAATATAAATAAAAATGTAAGTTTGTATGGAGCATACGGATATAATAGAGCTATATATGGAAAGGATTATTATTATAAAAAAACACTTCTTAAAGTAAAAGGAAATCAGTTAGAAGATACTCCAAAACATACATTAGGTATTTCTTTATCATATAAAAAAGATAGATTTAAGGGGACAATTTCAGCTAAATACAAATCATCAAGATATGGAGATGCAACAAACACTCAAAAAGTGGACGGATATACTACATTTAATGTTTACGCAAACAAGAAATTTAAATTTATGAGAACTAAAATGTCTGCTTTTGTAAGTGTTCATAATCTGTTTAATAAAAAATATATAGGAAAAATTGCTGCAGGGGACACTAACGGCTATTATTATGCAGGTACCCCAAGAGTAGTTACAGTTGGTATTAGTGGTAAGTTTTAAAAAAAGGAAAAATTATGAGATTGTTTTTATTGATATTTCTTTGTATAAATACTTTTATTTTTGCAAATGAGGATAAATTATTACCAACAGGGTTTAGTTTAAATCAAAATTCCATAAAAAATAAAACTATAATTCCTTTAGATCCTCATCTAAAAAAATATCCTGAATTTATTGCCGGAGGTGCAGTTAGAATGAAAATTTCTCCGGATAAAACAAAAATAGCAATTTTAACGAGTGGATATAATTTACTTTATAATAATAAAGGAAATTTAGATAAAAACAATTCAACTGAATATATTTTTATCTACAGTAGTTCACAAAAACCAAAATTATTACAGGTTATAAAAATACCTAACTCTTTTTATGGATTTGTATGGTCTCATAAAAGTAACTCTTTTTATGTTTCTGGAGGAAAAGACGATGTGGTTTATAAATACAAATATATAAATGATAAATATAAGTTGGTTCATATAATTAAATTGATGCATAATCATGGCGTAGTAAAATCAGTTAAACCAATGGTAGCTGAAATGGCCTTAACAAAAGATGAGAAATATTTAGTAGTTGTAAATTTAGAAAATGACTCAGTTTCATTGATTGACACGCAAAAAAATAAAGTAATTAATGAAGCCGATTTAAGACCTGATAACAAAACTATTGCTGGAGGCACATATCCTTTTGGTATAGCAATTACAGAAAATAATTTTGTATATGTCAGCAGTATGAGGGATAATGAACTTGTAAAATTACATATAAAAAATAATAAATTAAGAGTAATTAAACATATTAAAGTAGGAAGCCAACCTACTGAATTAACTTATGACTCTAAACACCATATATTAATTGTTTGTGAAAGTAGAAGTGATACAGTAAGGTTTATTAATACAAAAAATGATAAAACATTATCTGTTTTTCCAACATTAGTTCCAAGAGAGTATGATATTAATAAAAAAAACTTAAAAGGGGCAAATCCAAACAGTATTTATATAACGCCTGATGATAAAAAATTGTATGTTACAAATGGGGGTACAAATTCTGTTGCATGTTATACATTAATATACAAAGGAAATAAATTAAATATTAGGTTTGATGGATTAATCCCTACACTTTGGTATGCTAATGATGTATTGGCATATAAAAATAGATTATATATAATAAATGGTAAAAGTTTATCAGGGCCAAATAAATATGCATGCTTTAAAAATGCTGATTATAAAAATAATGCAAACAAATTGTGTAAAGGAAATAATGAATTTGTTTGGCAGACAAAACATTCATATTTAGAAATAATTGATCTGCCCAAAAAAGATGAACTTATTAATACTACTATTGAAGTGTTAAAAAATAATCATATGTTGCGACACAGCGCCTCAAAACAACAGATAAAAACAGTTAAATTTTTACAAAAGCATATAAGACATATTATTTATGTCATAAAAGAAAACAGATCTTATGATCAGGTTTTGGGGGATCTTAAGTCAGCAAATGGTGATAGTAGTTTAACGCTTTTTCATAAAGATGTTGCTCCAAATCATTATGCACTAGCAAGAAATTTTGTAGCATTAGATAATTTTATGGCAAGTGGTTCGGTTAGCGGAGATGGATGGGTTTGGTGCACTGCAGGACATACAACAGAGTATGTAGAACAAATGATTCCAAATCTTTATGCAAGAAGAGGCTTTAGCTATGATGTTGAAGGACAAAACAGAAATATTCCAGTTTCTTATAAATCGTTAAAAGAACGTGATAAAATTTCTCCACAAACAAAAAAAGAAAATATGCTACTTCCAGGCGATAATGATGTTGCAGCACCCGATGGGCCAGAGGGGGAAGCGGGAGCCGGATATTTATGGAACAGTGCTTTAAGAAAAGGTCTTTCAATAAGAAATTATGGTTTCTTTTGTAATGTTGGCAGATATTTCTTAAATAAAAAAGATCCAAATTATGTAATTCCATATAAGAATTCATATAAAAAGCATTATAGACAGTGTTATCCAAATGAAAAAGCACTTTTTAATATAACTGATCCATATTTTAGGGGATTTGATATGACTTATCCTGATTTATGGCGTGTAAAAGAATTTCTAAGAGAATATAAAAATTATTGTAAAAATAAAAATCTTCCATTTTTAATGCTTGTAAGATTACCTCATGATCATTTTGGCTCTTTTTCAAAGGCTCTTGCAAAAGTAAATACGCCAAAAAGACAAATGGCAGATAATGATTATTCAATAGGTTTATTAGTTGAAGCAGTTGCCAATAGTCCGTATAAAGAGTCTACATTAATTTTTATTGTTGAAGATGACGCGCAAGACGGTGCGGACCATGTAAGCGCTCAAAGAACAGTTGCTTTTGTTGTAGGACCATATGTTAAACATCACGCAACAGTTTCGATACATTATACTACAGTAAATATGCTGAAAACAATTGAAACTATTTTATCTATTCAGCCATTAGGTTTGAATGACTATTATGCACAGTTTATGTATGATGTTTTTAGCATAAAACAAAAAAAATGGAATTATAAGGCAATTGTGCCAGATATATTATATGCTACAGATTTAAAACTTCCAAAACCGAAATCAAAAATTTTTATGCCTAAAGAGCATTCAAATAAATATTGGAGCAGGGTTATGAAAGGACAAGATTTTGATGAACCGGATCATTTAGATACAGAAAAATTTAATAAAGCATTATGGGTAGGCATTAAAGGCACTAAATTTGAAATTAAAAAATTAAAGAGGGATAAACATGAAAAATAAAATAGTTTTAATGCTAGGGTGCTTTACTTTGCTTATAGCACAGTCAGATGTAGATAAAATTGTTGATGCCCATAAAGTCACTGATAAAAAAAGTGTTTTAATACAAAATCAGATTAATAATTTATCAAATAAAAAAGATTCATTATATGAAGAGTATTTAAATTTAAAAAATCAATTAGATGAACAAAAAAATTACAATAAACAGCTTAAATTAATTACAAATACACAAAATAAACAAGTATTAAAAATAAAACAACAAATAAAAGATCTTGAAGAAACAAAAAAAAAGATTATACCTTTAATTTTTGAAATGGTTAATACTTTAAGCAAATTTATAAAAATTGATATTCCTTTTAATATTGAAGAAAGAAAAGAACGTATTAATCATTTAAAAAGTTACATGTCAAATCCTAATATTTCAGTTTCTGAAAAATATAGAGTTATTTTAAATGCTTATAAAATTGAATATTCTTATGCCAGAACAGTTGAAGTTTATAAAGGAAAACTTAATTTAGAGAATAAACAAAGTCCTGTTGTTAATTTTTTAAGGGTAGGACGTATCGGCTTTTATTATCAGACATTAGACAAAAAAAAGTGTGGTATGTATGATTTAAAAAACCATCAATGGGTAATTCTTGATGAAAAATATAATAATGGAATAACTAAGGCTATAAATATTGCTAGAAAAAGACGTGCTCCTGATTTCTTTGTATTACCAATCTTAAAAATAAAGGATAACAAGTGAAACAATTAGTGGCATTCATATGTATTATTTTAACTAATTTATATGCTTTAGATTTATATCAATTACAGCAACAGGTTCAACAAGAAGATGTAAAATCATTAAAAATAGATAAACAAAGAAAAGCAAAATTTTTAGCAGATGTAAAAAAAGCAAAAGAAAAATTAGCAACAGTAAAGAATGAATTAAATAAGCAAAAAAAACTCACTGGACAATTAAAAAATACATTCAAAATCCAAAATAAACAAATACAGTCTTATACTAAACAATTAAAAGATAAAGCTGGAGATTTAAATAATCTTTTTGCAGTATCTAAGCAAGAAGCTAAAGATTTAGATTCATTATTAAAAGACTCTATGGTATCAACACAGTTTCCTGAAAGAGAAAAATTACTAAAATTTGCTTATTCTAATAATAATCCGACTATTACTGATTTGTATAATCTTTATAAAATATATTTTTCTGAAATAGTTGAATCTGGTAAAAATGTTAGTTATAAATCAAGAATTATTACTAAATCTGGTGAAAATAAAAATGACATTGTAACAAGAATAGGATTATTTACTGCTTTTAATAATAATGGATACTTATATTATGATCCGTCAATTGGTCGTTTTATTGAACTTCAAAAACAACCACAAGATAAATATTTAAATTTTATACAATATTACGAAAAACATTTTGGTATTGTGCCTGCTTTAATTGACCCTACTAGAGGAATACTTTTTAGCATGCTTAAAGAATACCCATCATTAGAAGAAAGAATCAAGCAAGGAGGTATTATTGGTTATATAATAATTGCTTTAGGTATCTTAGCCGTTTTAATTGCAATTTATAAATATATATTATTATTAGTTATGGAAATAAACATAAAAAAACAAATGAAATCTGACGAAATAAAAATTAACAATCCATTAGGAAGAATATTAAAAGCTTTTCAAAAATATAAATCAAAAGATATTGAAGTTATTCAAAATAAATTAGATAGTATCTTAATGAAAGAAGTTCCTTCTATTGTAAGTAAACTTTCTGTGATAAAACTTATTGCTGCGGTTGCTCCATTATTAGGACTTTTAGGAACGGTGACAGGTATGATTGAAACATTCCAATCAATTACTCTTTTTGGAACAGGTAATCCTAAATTAATGGCAGGAGGAATATCTCAAGCTTTAGTAACAACAGTTTTAGGTTTAGTGGTTGCTATCCCTGTATTATTTATATATAATATATTATACGCAAAAGCTAAAACTATTATTGAAGTATTAACACAGCAGAGTGCCGCAATTATCGCAGAACATTTAGAATTATTAGAAAAAGAAAACAAATGTTCAAATATTTAATAAACGAAATGTTTGACTTTTTAAATCTTGGAGGGCCGGTACTTATTGTTTTATTCTACATTTCCATTATATTTTGGGCTCTTGTTATTGAAAAATTCCTATATAAAAAATTTGTATTTACAAAATTAGTTAAAAAATTAACTAATTACTGGAAAAATAAACAATATAAAGATTCATGGGGAATAAAACAATTAAAAATATCTCAAATATCAGCATTAAGTCTTAAACTTAAAAAAAATATATTACTTATGAAAACCATTATAGCCGTTTTCCCTTTATTAGGATTACTTGGAACAATTACAGGAATGGTTTATGTTTTTGATTCTATAACAATTTTTGGAACTAATGCCCGTAATATGGCTGGAGGTATTTATATGGCAGCTATTCCAACAATGGCAGGTATGGTGTTAGCTATATTTGGATTGTTTATCTATAATATTATATATCATCTTTGTGAAAAAGATATAAGGCTTTTAAACGACAATCTATTAGGGGGAACTAATGAATAAAAAATTTGATGCATTAATAGATAATGAAGTAGAACAAGATATTGATATGACTCCTATGCTTGATATTATATCTATTACGCTAATATTTTTTATAGTTAATACTTCATTTGTAAAAGAACCGGGTATTAAAGTTGATAAACCTCAGGCAAGTACTGCTAAAGTAGATAAAAAGGTAAATATTATTATTGGAATTAATAAAGCTGGTGAAATTTGGATAAATAAAAAAATGATAGATTTAAGACAGCTAAGATCAAAAATAGAAAAACTTTCTGCAAATTTTCCTAAATGTAGGGTAATTATTGATGCGGATAAACATGTAGAAACAGGCTTATTAGTTTCAGTTATGGATCAGGTAAAATCTGCAGGTATATCGAAAATATCTATTGGTGCGACTCATGAGCAATAGTCTGATTCGTTGGACTATTTCTATAATAGTTAGTGTTTTTATTACATTTGTAATTTTTTTATCAATGCAAAAAATTATAAAAATTACAAAGATTACAAATTATACAAAAAAAGATTATCAAAGTATTGATTTTGTTCAATTAACAAAACAAGATAACAAACCTAGAATAAAACAAAAAATAAAACAATTACCACCAGAGCCTAAACATACTAGACAAAGACCTGCATTAATTAAAAATAATGTTTCTCAAAATACTCATACAACAAATAATATTCCAGTAAATTCACCAAATTTAAATATAAATTTGCCTAATTTAGCAGGGGGAATAAGTATTCCTCAAGAAAAACCCCAAATACTAGAACCTATAAAAGAAGCAAAAATAGATTCTGCACTTATACCAATTGTAAAAATTCAACCAATATATCCTTCACGAGCACGTATGGAGGGAATTGAAGGATATGTTAAGATTGAACTTGAAGTTAACAAAACAGGAACAGTAACAAAAATTACAATAATAAAATCTGTTCCAAAAGGTGTGTTTAATGAAGCAGTAATAAATGCAGTTAAGAGATGGAAATTTAAACCTAAAACGATTAACGGAAAACCTGTAAAACAAGTCGGAATATTAACGATTAATTTTAAATTAGATGAGGAATAGAAATGAATAAATTTATTTTTCTAATATTTATATTAGTATCATTAATTTTTGCAAAAAATGAACAAAAATACTTGTTACAAATAACTACTTATAATACTGTAATGAAAGCACAAAAATTAATTAATTCTAATCATTTAACACAAGCAAAAGGTGTTTTATCGAATTATATATCATCTAAAAAGATAAAAAATAACCTTGATAGGGCTTATGTAGAGTTTTATCTAGGTTATCTTTATACGCTACAAAATAAAAATAAATTAGCATATAAATATTTCCTAAGCGCTGTAAAATATAATGTACTTCCGCCACAACAGATGAGCAGTGCTTATCTTAATCTAATACAATTAAGTCTTAATAACTATGATTATAATAAAGCTCTTTTATATGCAAATAAATTAATTGAAACTGTAAAACCTAAAAAAGCTGAATATTATATATTAAAAGCTAATATATTATTTAATTTAAAA
>CAYNBX010000062.1:0-9017 GCA_964395505.1 uncultured Bacteroidales bacterium
ATACCGTCTTCTTCGTTAGCTTCGGTTCGAAGTATAAGGATACATCTTCACCTTGGCACCTCAAATCCGGCACGCATCAGTCTTTTTCATAAAGCCCTAACTAAAATTAATTCTTTTATCCTGGCTTAAATAATTTTCTTTATATTATAATAAAGTATCAGGATTATATATTAGTTTTGAAAATTATTTTTTTAGATAAAAGTCATCAAAATAAAGCTGCATAATGAAAATAAAAACACTTCAAGACATTTTAATCAATGCTGCTACAAATTATCCCAAAAACGGAATTGGCTATGTACATTATGATGGTGATATTTATTTTCAATCTTACTTAGAATTATTTAAACAGTCAAAAAAATTACTCTATGGTTTAACCCAGTTTGGCATTCAACCTAAAGATAAACTAATTTTGGCACTGAATAAAAACGAAGAGACAATACCTTTACTCTGGGCTTGTATCTCAGGAGGGATAATACCTACCATTTTACAACCACCAATATCATTTTCTGAAATAAATCCTGCTGCTGAGAAATTAACAAAAGTTTATAATCTTTTAAACAAACCTAAAATCATATTCTCCGATAATCTTTATGATAAATGGGATTCTAAAAATATTTCCAAAGAAAGTTTATTGAATTTTTCTTCTATTCCTCAATCAGATGATAATATTGGAATTATTAAAGCAGATGAAAATGATATTGCTTTTATTCAATTCTCCTCAGGTAGTACTGGAGCACCTAAAGGTATTATGCTTACACATAAAAACATAATTACAAATCTTGATGCTATAAGCATTGGTATGGAACTTTCTTTAAAGGACAGCTCTGTTAATTGGATGCCGCTTTATCATGATATGGGCTTATTTGGTTTTCATTTTACAGCTCTTTATAAGACAGTAAATCAGTATCAAATTGATCCAGCTGATTTTATTAAAAAACCATTTTTATGGCTTGATATTATAAGCCAAAAAAAGATAACAACAACAGGCTGTCCTAATTTTGGTCAATCAATAGCATTAAGGCATTTAAAACGAAAAAAAGCAAGCAACTGGGACCTTTCACATTTAAAAGTAATTTTTAATGGTGCTGAACCTATATCTGTTACTATAATGAATGAATTTACAAAAGAATTAGAAAAGTTTGGTTTTAATCCAAAAGCAATGATGCCTGCTTATGGAATGGCTGAATCTACACTTGCAATAACTTTTTCACCTCTACTTCAATTACCTACTGTTATCCCCTTCAATAGAAAAGAATTGCAAAATAACAATAAAGCTGTTAAATCAACTGATGACAAAGATATAGAAACACAAAAAATTGTGAGTGTTGGTAAAGCTTTGAATGACATTGAAATTCGTATTGTAGATGATAATGACAAAGCTCTTGAAGAAACTAAGGTTGGACACATTCAAATAAAAGGGAAAAGCATAACTCATGGTTATTATAATGACCCTATTGCAACTAAAAAATCATATTGTGGAGAATGGTTCAGAACCGGAGACCTGGGTTTTATTTTTGATGGCAATTTATTTATCACAGGACGTTTTAAAGATATTATTTTCATCAATGGGAAAAATTATTATGCAAATGACTTAGAAAATATTGCTTTACAAATAGAAGAAGTTAATTTTGGAAAAATAGTTTTCGGAGGCGTCTTTGATGAAAAATTAGGTCACGATAAATTAATTTTGTTCCTTGTTGGCTCTCCTAACAAAAAAAACTCAAATACCTTTACTAAAATAAAACAGCTTTTTAGAAAAACTATTGGAATCAATATTGACGTATTTATACCTATAAAATCAAACCAAATACCTAAAACAAGCAGCGGTAAAATACAGAGATATAAACTTATTTCTCAATATTTAAAAGGCAAGTTTGACGAATCAATAAATAAAACATCAGAAATAATTAAGAAATCATTATAGCTTCTCAAAATAAATTTTTGCCTCTTTTCATAATTACTTTACATTTACTTATAGTTTTTTAAAAAAATAGAAAAAAATTCCGATATTCTGCATTTGAAATTTTTTTTATGACTTTTTTATTTTAACAATGTTTTATTTTTAAAAATTCAATAATTACATTAAAAAAATATAATTTTGCTTTTCAAAAAATCTAATACAAAAAATGAAAATAGAAAATTTTATCAAGAAAATAGAAAAAGAATTTGACGATCTAGAACCAGGTAAACTAAAGCCAGACAGTAATTTTAGAGATATTTTTGAATGGAATTCTATTAATGCACTCATCATCATAGCTATGATAAAAACCGAATATAATGTTGCCATTTCTGCAGATGACTTAAACTCCTCAAAGACTACAAGGGATCTTTTTAATATCATTCAAAGCAGAGTAAAAGTTACAAAATAGTTTAATCCTTTTTCTTGTTTCATAAACTGGTAACTTTTCTAATACCATTGGTAATTCCTGGAATAATATAAAAATGAAGTTTTAAATGATTATTATTAACACCTCGTTTTAATGAGAAGTTTAAAGACAAAGTATAAAAAGTATTACCGTTTTAACGGTTTTTCTCTCAATCATCATTTTTAATAGTTAAAACCGTTAAAACGGTTATTAAATTAGTTTTTTTCATTTTAAACCCCTTGATAAATCAAGGGGTTAATCATATACTTTTTTTGAATTATCCATAAAATATAAAAATATACAAAAATAATTACATATTGTTAGTTAAAATCAACATCTCGTTCTAAGGATTATAATTAGTGTCTGTCCATATTAAATCAATTTATACATTTTCCCCGGCATGCTTTTGACAAGATTTTTAAATTCAAGGTTTAACAATATAGATGCCACTTTACTCATAGGTAGTTTTGAATTAATGAAGAGCCAATCAATATTTGACTCTCCGTTATTTTTTAACAGGCTTACAATTTTTTCTTCTTCAACACTTAATTTTACAAATAATTTTTGTTGTTTTTGCAATTGTTTTTTTGTTGTTTCGTCCCAGCCCATAATATATTTTATATCATCAGCAGATTGAATAAGGGCAGCTCTATTGGTTTTTATAAAATTATTGCAGCCTGTTGAATAAGTATCAGTTATTCTTCCGGGCACAGCAAATACATCTCTGTTATATGAGTTTGCAATATCAGCAGTAATAAGAGCTCCGCTTTTCTTTCCTGCTTCTATAACAACAACAGCATCAGCAATGCCAGCAATTATACGATTTCTTTTAGGAAAATTCTCACGCTCAGGAATAGTTCCACTTATAAACTCTGTTAATAAACCGCCATTTTTGATCATCCTTTTTGCGAGAGATTTGTTTAATGGAGGGTAAACCCTGTCTAATCCATGAGCTAAAATGCCTATTGTTTTTAATCCATTTTCCAGAGCAGCTTTATGTGAACAGGTATCAGTGCCATAAGCTAAACCGCTCACAATAAGAACATCAAGTTCAGATAATCCTTCAACAATTTTATTACACACCTCTTTTCCATATTCAGTTGTTCTCCTTGAGCCAACAATACTAATTATTCTTAAGGCATTCAAATCCGCATTTCCTTTATAATAAAGCATCAAAGGATTGTCAACGCACTGCTTTAGACGTTCAGGGTAAGCTTTATCTAAATAAAATAAAGGTTTTATATTATACTTTTCAATTAATTTTATTTCTTTTTCAGCTCTATCAAGTATTTTTGAGCTAATGATTGAATTAGCCAAGGCATCACCCACACCAGGAATTTTCAAAAGCTTAGTTTTCTTTTCCTTAAAAATAGCCTCTACTCCTCCACAATAAGAAACTAATTTTTTGCCAATCTTTGGCCCAACATTGGGTATTAAAGTTAATCCTATTTTATATAATAACAATGTTTTTTGTTTTTGTATTTTTCAAATTTATATCAAATATTTATAAATTTGTAAAAAACAATATAAAATTTAATTGAGAAGTAAAAAAAATATATTGGTCTGTCCTTTAAATTGGGGAATTGGCCATGCAACTCGTTGTATCCCAATTATCAATAAGCTGCTTGAGTATAATCAAAATATTATTATTGCTGCTGATGAACGACCTCTTGCTTTACTAAAAAAAGAATTTCCTGATTTACAATTTATTGTATTCCCGGGATATAATGTTTTATATCCTAGAAAAGGAAGTATGGTTTTTAAAATCTTAGAGTATTCACTTAGAATTCTTAAAGATATTTATATTGAACATAAAAAATTAAAAGCAATAATCAAAAAACATAATATTGATATTGTTATCTCTGATAATCGTTATGGATTATGGAATAATGATGTATTTTCAGTTTTTATGACACATCAATTAATGATAAAATGTCCAGAGATAATTAAGTTCGCAGAGCCAGTTCTAAATATTATCATTAAAAATTTTATAAAGAAGTATGATGAATGTTGGATTCCAGATTATCAAGGAGATATAAATCTTTCAGGAGATTTATCACATAAATACAAACTCCCTTCAAATACTTATTACATTGGTCCTCTCTCACGTTTTTTTTTAAAGACAAATAAAATTGATAAAACAGTAAAAATAAATTATGATGTTCTTTTTATGATTTCCGGGCCAGAACCACAGCGTACAATATTTGAAAAAATCATTTTTGCACAGCTCAAAAATTCAAATATAAAAGCAATAGTTGTACGTGGAATCACTGAAAAAAGAAAAGAATATAATTTAAATGATAATATAAAAGTCTTTTCACATCTTAAATCAGATGAAATGAAAAAAAATATTCAGCAATCCGGGATAGTTATTTGCAGGTCTGGCTATTCAAGTGTTATGGATTTAGTAGCATTGGGTAAAAAAGCTGTTTTTGTCCCAACACCAGGTCAAACTGAACAAAAATATTTAGCTGAATATCTTTTTAATAAAAATCTATATTATTTTATAAATCAAAAAAAATTCAATCTGAAAAATGCAATAAAACAATGTATTGATTTTTCAGGCTTTCCTATTGAGTATGATTTTTCTTTATTGGAAAATAGGATATCATTATTATTAAAATCAAATTTTTAGACTGTTAAATTTTTATTTTGTTTAGCTATTTATAAATTTAAAGTTCTATCAATTCAACAGTTTAATGATGTAACAATTCGGTTTTTTGTTTTATCCAATTTCTTGCATTGACAAAAGCTTCAATCCAGGGAGTTATCTCATCAGAAATAGTATTATTTTGTTTTCTTTCTTCAGGATAATAAGCCCACTGCCAGGGAAAAACAGATCTTTCCAAATGAGGCATCACAGCAAGATGTCTCCCGTCTTTAGAACAAATTGCTGCTGCTGAAAACTCAGAGCCATTAGGATTCCCAGGATATTCATTATAACTATACTTAACAGGGATACAATATTTTGATTCATCATAAGGAAAGTTAAATTTTCCTTCTCCATGTGCAACCCATACTCCAAGTCTTGAGCCTGACAATGATTTTAACATCACAGAGTTATTCTGCTTAATATCAACATTAATAAAGGCGGATTCAAATTTTTTAGAATCATTAAGCAGCATTTTGGTTCTATTATTATATTCAGGATTTATAAGTTCAAGTTTAACCATCAATTGACAGCCATTACAAACGCCCAAACTTAATGTATCATCTCTTTTATAAAAATTTTCAAGAGCTTGTCTTGCTTTATCATTATATAAGAAAGCACCTGCCCAGCCTTTTGCAGATCCCAGAACATCAGAATTTGAAAAACCCCCGACAAAAACAATCATATTTACATCTTCAAGATTTTCTCTTCCTGAAATCAAATCAGTTGTATGCACATCTTTTACATCAAATCCTGCAAGATATAAAGAATATGCCATCTCCCTGTCCCCATTAACACCTTTCTCACGAATTATTGCTGCTTTTATTCCTGTGCTTTTTCTTCTGTTTAAATCTATCCCATATTGAGATGCTTTACCTTTGAAATCTTTTTTGAATTTGAATTTCAACGGCTGTTTTTTGTAATTTTTATATCTTAACAAAGCATATTTTTCACCACTTTGTTTACTATCTAAAAGATATGAGGTCTTATACCAGACATCTCTTAAGTAATTAATATCAAAATTATAATTTGCAGCATCTTTCTTAATTTTTAAAACCCTTTTCTGAACAGGACTGCCGATAATATAAAATTTGATATTATTTTTATTTAAATAGTTTTTAACATATTTTATATCCTTTGCCTGAAAAATAATACCGGGATTTTCACTAAAGAGAATTTTTATTATGTCTTTTCCGTTGATTTCTGATAAATCGATATCCAATCCAATATTATTATCAGTAAAACACATTTCGAGCAAAGCAGTAATTATTCCGCCTGCTGAAATATCATGTCCTGCAAGAATTTTATCTTTATTTATCAAATTTTGAACTGCATTAAAAGTTTTAATAAAATACTTAGGCTCTTTAATAGTTGGAGAAGAAACACCTATTTTGTTTATTATTTGAGAGAAACTGCTTCCGCCAAGATTAAGTTTATCCTTTGAAAAATCAATATAAAACAAAGGATATTTATCATTTATTATCAATACGGGGCTAATTATTTTTTTAACATCAGTAACCTGAGCAGCAGCAGAAATTATAACAGTTCCCGGAGCATAAACCACTTCATTTTTATACTTTTGAGTCATTGATAAAGAATCTTTACCAGTAGGGATATTAATTCCAAGCTCACAAGCGAAATCACTAGCAGCCTCAACAGCTTTATAAAGACGAGCATCTTCACCTGTGTTTTTACAAGGCCACATCCAGTTTGCACTTAATGAAATTCCTTTAATACCATCTTGTATGGGTGCCCAAATAATATTAGTTAAAGCTTCAGCTATTGAAAGTCTTGACCCATTTGAAGGATTAATTAAGGAACTAACAGGAGCATGACCTATTGATACTGCAATACCTTTTTTACCTTGATAATCTAAAGCAACAGCACCAAGATCACTCAAGGGCAGTTGAATGGTTCCCACTGTTTGCTGTTTGGCAATTTTCCCTGTAACGGCTCTGTCAACTTTGTTTGTAAGCCAATCTTTACAAGCAACTGACTCTAATTGCAAGACATTTTTTAGATATTGATTTATCTTTGATTTGTCATAAACTAGATCTTCAAATTTGCTGTCATAAGTTTTATCCCTTATTATAGTTTTTGGAGGTTTCCCAAACATATCTTCCAATTTTAAATCAATTGGATTTATATTGTTTTTCTTATCTTCAAATTTAAAGTTCATATCACCTGTTACTTTACCTACCACATACATTGGAGCTCTTTCTCTTTCAGCAATTTTTTTTAACATAGACAAATCATTTTCCTTAATAATCAAGCCCATTCTTTCCTGTGATTCATTTCCAATAATTTCTCTGTCTGATAGAGTTGGATCTCCAATAGGTAACTTATTAGCATCAATAGTTCCGCCTGTTTTTTCAAGTAATTCTGACAAGCAGTTAAGATGTCCTCCAGCACCATGGTCATGAATTGAAATAACAGGGTTCTTATCATATTCAGAAAAAGTTCTTATCACATTAAAGACTCTTTTCTGCATTTCAGGATTAGAACGTTGAATAGCATTAAGTTCAATAGAATTATTATATTCGCCTGTAGCAACAGAAGAAACAGCTCCACCTCCCATACCTATCCTGTAATTATCACCGCCGAGAACAACAATAATATCTCCAGGTTCAGGAACACCTTTAAAACTGTCTTTCTTTTTTGCAAATCCAATGCCGCCAGCGAGCATAATAACTTTATCGTAAGCATATTTTTTGTTGTTTTCAAAATGTTCAAAAGTGAGGACGCTGCCGCAAATTAAAGGCTGACCAAATTTGTTTCCAAAGTCACTTGCACCGTTTGAAGCTTTAATTAATATCTCTTCAGGATTTTGATAAAGCCATTTTCTGGGAGTTATTTTTTCTTCCCACTTTCGTGAAGGTTCCAAACGAGGATAAGCAGTCATATAAACAGCAGTGCCAGCCATAGGAATACTCGCTTTACCTCCTGCCATTCTGTCTCTTATCTCCCCACCTGTTCCTGTTGCTGCTCCGTTAAAAGGCTCTACTGTTGTCGGAAAATTATGAGTCTCTGCTTTCAAAGATATTACTGTATCTATATCTTTGATTGTAAAAAAATCTGATTTGTCTTGTGTCTGAGGAGCAAATTGTTCAACTTTTGGACCAGAAATAAATGCACAATTATCTTTATATGCTGAAACAATTTTATTAGAGTTTTCTCTTGAAGTCTTTTTTATAAGATCAAATAAAGACCGTTTTTTTTCTTTTCCATCAATAATGAATATGCCGTTAAATATTTTATGACGACAATGTTCAGAATTTACCTGAGAGAAACCAAAGACTTCACTATCTGTTAACTTTCGTCCTATTTTTTTACTGACAACTTTAAGGTATTTTATTTCTTCATTGCTAAGAGCAAGTCCTTGTTTTTTGTTGTATTTTTCTAAATCATTGATATAAATAACAGGTTCAGGTTCTCTTTCAATACTAAAAATATCCTGATAGAGATTATGATAAAATTCAAGAAGCATAGGGTCATATTCTGCATTTTTATTTTTTACTTCAATGAATTTCTCAATTCTGTTAATTCCTCCAATTCCCATATTTTGAGTTATTTCCACAGCATTGGTGCTCCAGGGACTTATCATCTCTCTTCTTGGTCCAATAAAATAACCTTTTATGATTTTATCTTTTAATATTTTTGCTCCGTCAAATAACCAACAGAGCTTATTAATATCTTCTTTATCAGGATTTATATGAATACTAACTGCATAACAGATACAAGTATTTTTAAAAAATAATATCATTATTTGATTTTTGTAAAAATAATTTGATTTTATGCAAATATAAAAAATGGAATGGAAAATAAGAGTATTAAACAGAATTATTCTTTATAAAGAGTAACGAATTTTATTCTATTAGTCCTAAAACATTTCACTGTTAAATAATAACTTTATCAATTTAACGGTATGGAGTTTTTTTGGCAAAGTTTTCAATAGTGCAGGTTAACAAAATCATAAAAAAATATAATGAAATATTAAATTT
>CAYNBX010000063.1:0-8931 GCA_964395505.1 uncultured Bacteroidales bacterium
TTTGTTAGGGTTTCGGATTTTGAAAGCATTTGAGTTGTTAATGGTGATTTCTATCCGTAAAACGCTAGTTTTATCATACATTTTTAATAATATTCCATTAAAAAATAAATATCTTTGCACATCTTTAAAACAAAGAGGTAACAGAAAGAATTAAAAATGTTAAAAAAATAGTGTTAGTAAATTTTGTTAAATAAAAAATAATATTCTATTTTTGCAGCCCTTTTTAATAAGCTAGTTCAAAAGAATAAGGAATAATCAAGATGGATACATTAAGTTATAAAACCAAAAGTGCAAACAAAAAAACAGTAAATAAAGAGTGGCTGTTAGTAGATGCAGAAAATGAAGTTTTAGGGAGATTAGCATCAAAAGTAGCTTTTTTACTAAGAGGGAAGCACAAAACAGATTTCACTCCTCATGTTGATTGTGGTGATAATGTCATTGTGATAAATGCAGAAAAGATCAAACTTACAGGGGGAAAGTGGAATGATAAAAAATATATTAGACATACTGGTTATCCCGGAGGTTTCCGAATTACAACAATAAAAGAATTATTAGCTAAAAAACCTACTGCTATTGTTGAGAGAGCAATAAAAGGCATGCTTCCGAAAAATAGGTTAGGCAGTGAACTTTTCAGAAATCTTTATGTATATATAGGGCCAGACCATAAACATCAAGCTCAAAAACCAAAACTTATAAATTTAAATTCAATAAAATGATATGGAAGTAATAAACACTATTGGGAGAAGAAAGAAAGCAGTTGCAAGAATTTATCTTAAAGAAGGAAAAGGTAATATCACTGTTAACAAAAGAGATTATAAGGAATATTTTCCATTAGAAACATTACAATATGTTATACATCAACCATTAGAAATAACAGAATCTATCGATAAATATGATATCAAAGTAAATCTTTATGGTGGAGGCATTACAGGTCAGGCTGAATCACTTCGTTTAGCTATATCCAGAGCTTTATGTGAAATTGATGAAAAATATCGTCCTCTTCTTAAATCAAAAGGTTTGTTAAGAAGAGATCCCCGAATGGTTGAGCGTAAAAAACCAGGTCAAAAAAAGGCACGTAAAAAATTTCAATTTAGTAAACGTTGATGTATCTTTTGCCAAGTTTAGTATCTAAATTACTGAGACTTTCTGCAATAGAAACTACTTGGTAATTGCTTTAAAAAAGAATGTAAACGAATTTAAAAATAATTAAATGTCAAGAGCAAATTTTAATGAATTATTGGATGCAGGAGTTCATTTTGGACACTTAAAAAGGAAGTGGAATCCAAATATGGCTCCTTATATTTTTATGGAACGTAATGGTATTCATATTATTGATTTATACAAGACCATTGCTAAAATTGATGAAGCTGCCTCTGCTTTGAAACAAATTGCAAAATCAGGTAAAAAAATTCTTTTTGTAGCAACAAAGAAACAGGCTAAAGATATTGTTGCAGATTATATTAATACAATTAATATGCCCTATGTTACAGAAAGATGGCCAGGTGGTATGTTAACTAACTTTGCAACAATACGTAAATCTGTTAGAAAGATGTCGTCCATAGATAAGATGATGAATACAAATACTTTCAAAAACCTTTCTAAGAGAGAAAGATTACAGATTACACGTGAAAGAGCTAAGTTAGAGAAAAACCTTGGAAGTATATCTGATTTAAATCGCTTACCCTCTGCAGTTTTTGTTGTTGATATTAACAAAGAACATATTGCTGTTTCAGAAGCAAGAAAATTAAATATACCAACATTTGCAATTGTTGATACTAATTCAAATCCTAATATCATTGATTTTCCTATACCTGCAAATGATGATGCTTCAAAATCTATTTCTTTAATTATTAAAATTATGGTCGATGCCATTAAAGAAGGTCTTATAGAAAGGAAATTAGATAGGGATAAGAGAATTAAAGAAGAGAAAGAAAGAAGAGAAGAAAAAAGAATAGAAGAAGAAAAATTAAAAAAAATTAAAAAGGAAGAATCTAAGAAGCTCCAAACTACCCTGGGATTAAAAAAGGACGTTAAAGTAGGTGAAGCAGATAAGGAGGTTCCTAATGTTAAGAAAGTAAAAGATATTTATGATAAGGAAGGTGTTAAAAAAACACCAGGTAAAAGACCAAGAAAATCTTTTTCCAAAAAAACTACAACAGGAACAAGAATAAAAAAAACATTAGAGTAAATACAAATTGATTTTTTAAAAAGTAATTAAATAAAAAATGGGTAAGATTACAGCAGCAGAGGTAAATAAATTGAGAAAACAAACAGGCGCTGGCATTATGGATTGCAAAAAAGCTCTTGTAGAAAATAATGGTGATTTTGATAAGGCTATTGATTATTTAAGAAAAAAAGGCAAAAAACTTGCAAATAAAAGAGCTGACAGGGATGCAAACCAGGGTGTTGTAATTGCAAAAGTGAACAAAAACGCTAAGTTTGGTGTTATTATTATGGTTAATTGCGAAACTGACTTTGTTGCTAAAAATAAAGATTTTATCGACTTTTGCAATAATGTTGTTGATATAGCATTAGCCAAAACTTCCAGATCATTAGAAGAACTAAATTCTTTGAAATTAAATGGCATAACTGTAGCTGATAGCTTAACTGATTTAGTTGGAAAAATAGGTGAGAAAATCCAGATATCTCATTATGAATTTATTGAAGCTCCTAAAGTATTTGCTTATAATCATCAGGGTAACAGACTGGCAACTATTTTAGGATTAAATAAAACTGATGCTGAAAATATTGATGTAATAGGTCATGAACTTACAATGCAAGTTGCTGCTATGAATCCTATTGCTATTGACAAGGATGATGTTGACTCTAAAATTGTTCAGCATGAATTAGAATTAGGAAAAGAAATGGCACGTCAGCAAGGCAAACCGGAAAATTTAATTGAAAAAATTGCAGTTGGTAAGCTTAACAAATTTTATCAGGAAAATACATTATTAAATCAGGATTTTATTAAAGATAATAAAAAAACAATACGTCAATTTATTAATGAGGCTGATAAAGAACTTAAGGTTACAGCCTTCAAAAGATTGATGTTAGGAGTATAAAACATTTTTTTACATTAATAAAAAATCAAGATTATTACTTATCACCCCGAAAAATTTATGCATTCCCCGATTTTCTAAGGAAATTTTTCGGGGTTTTCTCGTATAATATTATTGAATTATATGCTAAACTTTTAAGCAAGAAGTTTTTTTACTATAACAGAAATTGTCTTATTATCAGCTTTGCCTATCAATTTTTTAGCTGCGATTCCCATAACTTTACCCATATCTTTCATGCTTGATGCCCCTGTTTCTGAAATAATCTGAGTTATAAGTTTTTCAAGTTCTTGTTCAGTTATCTTTTCAGGCAAATACTTTTCAATAACTGCAGCTTGAAACAGTTCAACATCTGCAAGGTCTTGACGATTTTGTGATTTATATATTTCGGCAGATTCTTTTCTTTGTTTAACCATTTGTTGTAAAAGTTTTAGCTCTTTATCCCTGGATATTTCGCCACCTTTTACATCTTTTCCCGTTCTGGCTAATAATAACGCAGCTTTTATGGCTCTTAAGGCTTCTAATTTTTCTTTGTCCCTGGAAAGCATTGCTGCTTTAATATCATCATTAATTTTTTTTGTGAGATTCATTTTATTTATGATTAATAGATTATTTAGTGTCCATACATAAAGTCAGTGTTTGAATCAGAATGTTCATTTTTTTGACGAGCGTAACGCAGAAAATGGACATTATAGACAAACACTATTTAAACTCTTATTTAGTCAACATTATCGTGTAAAAAAGAATTATTAGATTTTAATTCAATATCATTATCATCATCTTCAAATAAAGAATATCTAGATATCTCTGATTCAGAAGACTGCTTATTTTTTGTTAATTTAACCTTTTTTCTTATGAAAGCTGGTTCATTTTCAAGCTTATATAATTCTTCTGGTGATTTTAACTTCATGCTTATCTCTTTTAGATGTTTTATTCTTTCTACACTCCTTTTGTTATTACTGTCTTTTTCTTTACTTAATTTATTTTCATTAATATCTTGATGAACCTTTATTGATTTAACCATATTTATTTTTTCTTCTTTGTCTTTATTTATAAATGTTTTAGTTTTAGAAGTATCTAATTCTTTTTCATTTTCTTTTATTTCATTATCAGAAATATCAAAATCAAATAAACTAGTTGTTTTTTTTATTAAATTATTGTTTTTAAGTTGAGGTTTAATATTTTGTTGTTTAGCTAAATTTTTGTTAATAAGCTTTATCTCATTTTTTAAATTTTTTTCAGGGTTTTCTTTGTTTATTTTTCTTTTTTCTATTTCTTCTTTGGTTTGTTCATTAAGAGGTATGATTATTTTATTATTTGAATTATTTGCTCCTTTATTTTTATTAAATCCGGTAGCTATTAAAGTAATGCTAATTTTATTTTCTAAAGATTCATCTGTTCCTGTGCCCCATATAGTATAAGCATAAGGGCCTACTTTATTTTTGATATAATCAGTTATTATTGAAACCTCATCCATTGAAACTTCATCTTTGCCTGAGGCAATATATAAAAGTATATCGCTAGCACCTCTGATGTCGTTATCATTTAGTAAAGGAGAAGAGATAGCATCTTCAACTGCTGATAATGCTCTGTTTTCACCTTCAGAAGTACCTGAACCCATTATTGCAACTCCACTATTTTTCATGACAGTATTAACATCTTTAAAATCAACATTTATATATCCTGGTACAGTAATTATTTCTGCAATACCTTTTGCTGCTATTGTAAGAACATCATCTGCTTTGCTGAACGCTTCAGAAAGTTTAAGGTCTCCGCATAGATCTCTTAATTTATCATTGCTTATAATTAAGATAGTGTCAACATGTTTTTTTAATTCTTTTATACCCTGTTCTGCTATCAGGGTTCTTTTTCTTCCTTCAAAAGAGAAGGGTATAGTAACAATACCAACTGTTAATATATCTAATTTTTTAGCAGTTTCAGCAATTATTGGTGCTCCGCCTGTTCCAGTGCCACCACCCATACCTGCTGTTATAAACAACATTTTGGTTTTACTTTTTAAAATAGCATTAATATCTTTGATATTTTCAATAGCAGCTTGTTTACCAATAGCAGGATCAGAACCTGCACCCATACCTTCAGTAAGTTTAACGCCTAATTGGATTTTTGTAGGAATAGGACTTGAATTCAATGCTTGTGCATCAGTATTACAAATAACAAAATCAACACCTTTTATTCCTTGTTTAAACATATGAGTTACTGCATTGCTGCCCCCTCCACCAACGCCAATTACTTTTATTATTGATGATTGATTTTTTGGTGAATTAAATTTTAACATATCCATACATTTTTTCCTCCTTAAATTATTTTCAATAAGAAGATAGATTATTTAATATAATTATTATTTAATATATAGTTTATTTTTGTTTATTCTTCTGCATCTTGTTCGAACCATGTTTTAATTTTTTCAAAAAACGATTTTTTGTTTTTATTATCATTATTTTTACCTTTAAATTTATTATTATTCTTTTCTTTTTCGCTTCGTTTTAATCCTTCTATAACCAGGCCAACTCCAGTAGAATACATAGGGGAAGTTATTTCTTCAGGAACATCTTTAGCGAGATGCTCGTTAGGATAACCTATACGTGTATCCATACCTGTCATAAATTCTGTTAGTTGATCAATATGTTTCAGTTGAGCGCCACCACCAGTTAAAACAATACCTGCAATCAATTTTTTTTCATAACCTGAATTTTTTATCTCAAAATAAATATGCTCAATAATTTCTTCCATTCTTGCCTGAATGATGCTTGCTAGATTTTTAAGCGTAATTTCTTTTGGGGGTCTGCCTCTTAAACCAGGTATTGCAACAATTTCTTCATCTGTATTTTCACTTGCGAGTGCTGAACCGAATTTTATTTTTAGTTCTTCAGCATGTTTTTTGATAATTGTACAACCTTCTTTAATATCTTCGGTAATTATATCTCCACCAAAAGGAATAACTGCAGTATGACGAATAATACCGTTCTGAAAAATTGCAATATCAGTAGTTCCGCCGCCAATATCTACAAGAGCAACACCAGCCTCTTTTTCTTCTTCGCCTAAAACTGCATCTGCTGATGCTAAAGGTTCAAGTATTAGGTCAACAACTTCAAGTCCAGCTTTTCTAACGCATTTATAAATATTTTTTGCAGCTGAGGTTAGACCTGTAATAATATGAAAGTTCGCCTCTAAAGATACACCAGACATACCTATTGGATTCTTAATCCCCGGCTCATTATCAACAGTATATTCCTGGGGTATAACTTCTATGATTTCTTCACCAGGGTTCATAGTAAGTTTATACATTTTATCATTTAAAGTGTCAATATCTTCCTGACTAATCTCGTCATCATTGCTGTCTCGAATAAAACTCCCATGGTGCTGCAAACTCTTAATATGTTGACCGGCAATTCCAACATTTACACTTTTTATATCTACCCCTGATTTCTGTTCTGCTTCTTTAATTACTGTACATATTGATTGTACCGTATTTTCAATGTTTGAAACAACACCTCTTTTCACACCCAAAGATTCAGTTTTCCCGGAACCTAATATTTCAATTTTACCGTGTTGATTCTTCTTGCCAACGATAGCTGCTATCTTCGTTGTCCCTATATCTAAACCAACAATAATTTCAGATGATTCCATAGTATTAAATTTTTGAACAAACAACTTGATTTTTATATTTTAGATTAATTATTTTATATTTATTCCAACCTATTTTCCTTAAACCTTTTTTATAAAAAATTATCAGTTTATCAAATTTCACCTTCATATTATCAATATCACCAAATTCAATGATGTGTCTTCCTACGCTGGGTATTAACTCAAATTCATTTGTGATGGGATTTACATATATCTGTTCTATTTGTGAATTAAGAAATTTATTAGAATTAATATATTTTGCTAAGAGATAAATTTTATATGAAGTTGATTTCCGAATTGAAGAATCTGCTTTGTTTTTTTTGTCAATATTATAATTTATTTTAGGAGAATAAGCTTGTTTTATTTTCCCATTTGCTATTAATACTCTTGCAGGATGTTTATGATTTAATGGTATTAAACTACCTTCTTTGCCTATATAAAAACTTTGACTTTTATTATTAATAATTTTAACAATAGGCTCGCGTTGGACAACATTTATTTTAATATTACCATTTATCGTTGAATGTACATTTACCTCAGCTATATAAGGATCTTTCTTGATCTTCTTTTCAATCATTTCAATATTAATATCTGAAATTGATTTTTTTTCAATGGAATTATAAATTTGATGAATTTGTGATGAAATATCTTTCTTTGTTATAAAACAATTAGAATTAGGATAACTAATGGAAATTTCAATTCCTTTACATTTTGTTTGAGAATATTCTTTCTTGAGATATTCTAATAAAATGAATAATCCTACAAGCAGTACAGCCCAAATTAATATATTTATCACTTTTTTCATTTATTGTATATAGCCTCTGTTTATTAGTGAATTTTATTTAATTTATTTGTAAACATTCTTTCAATTGGTTTTACTAATTGACCAATATCACCTGCACCTAATGTTAGCAATATTTCTATATTTTTATTTTTCAATTTATTAATTAATTCTGTTTTTGAATAAAGGTGTTTATTTTTATTATTAATTTTATTGAGCAGCATTTTTGAGTTTATTCCTTTAATTGGTTTTTCTCGTGCTGGATAGATTTCTAAAAGTATTACTTCATCTAATAGTTCCAAACTTTTAGCAAATTCATCTGCAAAGTCTCTGGTTCTTGAATACAGATGTGGTTGAAAAATACCTGTAATTTTTTTATTTGTATATAATTCTTTTACGGAAGTAATAAAGGCTTTTAATTCATTTGGATGATGTGCATAATCATCAATAAATACAAAGTCATTTTTATTTATTCTGTAATCAAACCTTCTTTCAACGCCGTTATAAGTTTTAAATGCTTTTTTTATTTCTTCTTCATCTAAACCCATTAATAAACAAACTGCAAAAGCTGCAACAGAGTTTTCAATATTGTATTTTCCCGGAGCTCCTGATAATATATCTTTTATGATTTTATCATTATATATTAAATCAAAAAAATATTTATTGTTTCTAATCTTAATATTTTGAACATAAAGCTGAGCTTTATTTTTTAAGGAATAACTAATTGTTTTGGTTTTTAATTTCTCAGGGAAACTAAGACCTTGTTTAATAATTAATTTACCATTTGGTTTTATTTGTTTTGCAAATAAATAGAAAGATTTAATTAAAGCTTCTTTTGTTCCATAAATATCAAGATGGTCAGCATCCATTGAAGTTATGACCGCTATATCAGGACAGAGTGTGAGGAACGAGCGATCATACTCATCAGCTTCTACAACAATAATATCACTATTTGGTGTATTAATAAAATTTGAATTGTAATTTTTACTTATGCCGCCAATTAGTGCTGTTACTTTTAAACCGCTGTATTTTAATACGTGAGTTACCAAAGCTGATATTGTAGTTTTCCCATGAGTTCCTGCAACAGCTATTGTAAAGTAATTTTTTGTGATACTACCTAATATTTCAGAACGTTTTTTTATCTCGAAATTATTATTATAAAAATATTGGAATTCTTTGTTATACCTTGGTACAGCGGGAGTATAAATAACCAGATCAATATCAGAAGGTATTAAATTGATATTTTCTTCAAAGTGTATATTCATGCCTTCGTTAATGAGCTGCTTTGTAAGAGGAGTAGGTGTTTTATCATAACCGGATACAGCAGTGCCTTTTTCATTAAAATATCTTGCAAGGGCACTCATTCCAATACCTCCTATTCCAAGAAAGTAAATGCTATGTATATTTTTTAATTTCAATTTTAATACTCTTTATTTTTATAGAACAATA
>CAYNBX010000064.1:0-4321 GCA_964395505.1 uncultured Bacteroidales bacterium
AAAGTAGATCATATTAATGAAATTTTGATATTCATTTTTAATTAATATATAATCAATGTAATATTATTCTCAAATCTCAAATTGTCAGAACATTACATTATTGACGACACCAATTATTATTTTTTCCAGAAACTTGGTGAGAATAAAATTATAACAGTAAATAATTCGAGCCTACCGAGGAGCATAACAATAGACAAAACCCATTTCCCAAAAACCGGCACATTAGCATAATTGCCAGCTGGGCCAACAGAACCAAGACCAGGACCAATGCCTCCCAAACAAGAAGCAACACCGCCCATTGCAGAATTAGTATCTAAACCAACGGATATAAGCAATATGCTGGCTATGACAAAAACAAGCATGTAAACAAGAAAAAATGCAAAAACATTTGAAATAATTTTCTGTGAAACAGGTTTATCATTAAACCGTAAAGGTATAACTGCATTCGGATGTATTAAACGTTTTAATTCTAATCTGCTGTTTTTAAACAACAATATATGGCGCATTATCTTAATACCTCCTGATGTAGAACCAATACAACCGCCACTAAACATCAGGAAAAATATCAAACTCCACAAAATAACAGGCCAATGCATATAATCAGCTGTTACGAAACCAGTACAGGTTCCAATACTAACAACTTGAAATAAAGAATCCCGAAAAGCTTTTTCAAATGAAATATTTCTTGAATGATATAAAGAAACTGAAATAATAACAGTTAAACTAAGAAGCAAAAAGATATAATATTTATATTCTTCATTTTTTACTACTTTGTTCATTTTACCATGCAAAGCCCAATAATGTAATGTGAAGTTAGTGCCTGAAAGTATCATAAAAACAACAATAACATACTGAATATATGGAGAATAATTAGCAATACTTGCATTTTGGGTTGAGAAACCTCCTGTAGCTACTGTTGCAAATGAATGACATAAGGCATCAAATAAATCCATTTTACCCATCATAAGAAATATTGTTTCAGCAAATGTTAACAAAAAATAAATACCCCATAATCCTTTTGCAGTTTCTTTGATTCTTGGATGTAATTTTTCAAGTTTAGTACCTGATGATGTCTCTGCAATAAACAACTGCATACCACCAACACCTAAAAACGGGAGAATAGAAATAGATAAAACAATGATGCCCAAACCGCCAATCCAGTGAGTCATACTTCGCCAGAATAATATTCCTTTTGGAACTGCTTCAACATTATATAAAATAGAAGCTCCTGTAGTTGTAAAACCAGAAATAGATTCAAAAAAAGCATTTGTAAACTTCGGTATTGCACCGCTTAAAAGATAAGGAATTGTACCAAAAAGAGACATAACAATCCAAACCAGAGTAACTGTGATATAGGCATTTCTTTTGCCAATATTTTCATTTTGAGATTTACCTGCTATGAGTTTTAATAAAATTCCAGCACTAACAGTAATCAACCCAGAATACAACAAAGCGTTAAAATCCCCTTCAGAATAATACATTGAAAAAGGCAAACACAAAAACATAAAAAACCCTTCTATGATTAATAATAATCCTACAATCCTTATGATTATCTTTGCATCAATTTTTGATTTTAACATCTTTATGTAATGAAATACTGTTTCTTTTAATGGAAAAATTTGTCAACTTTCTGGATAGCATTAGGTAAAGAAAAAACGACAACTCTATCGTTTTCTAAAATTTGAAAATCACCAACAGCAATAAAACTTTCATTTCCTCTAATTATTCCTCCAATAATTGAGCCTTTCGGAAACTTGAGTTTACGAATAGGTTTTTTTGTTACAGGAGAATTATGCTCTACAATAAATTCCAAAACTTCAGCATCCACACCACTCAGTACTTTTGTTGATTTTACTTTAGCTTTCATAGTAAAACGTGCAATATAACTTGCTGTTATTAATTTTTTATTAATGACAGTATCAATACCCAAATTTTGAGATATATCAATATAGTCAATATTTTCTACTGAAGTAATAGTTTTTTTTACACCATATTTTTTTGCAAGCAAACACGAAATAATATTTGTTTCAGAATTATCCGTTACAGCCACAAAGGCATCTATTGTGCTTATACCCTCTTCTTCCAACAGCTCAATATCTCTTGCATCACCATTAATAATTAAGGCCTCATCAAGATAATCAGTTAATTTTTCACATTTCTCTTTATCAATTTCTATTATCTTAATATTAAAATTATGTTCAAGTTTTTTTGCACATACTCCGCCGACTCTCCCTCCACCTACTATCATAACGTTTTTAATTTCAAATTTTGTTTTACCACTCAACTTTATCATCTCAGCAATACCTTCAGGTTTAGTAATCACATAAGCTAAATCATTGGCCAAAAATTTATCATGGCCTCTTGGAATGATGGTTTTAGAGTTTCTATGTATAGCAACAGATCTAAAGTCCAATTTAGGATGCTCATTTGCAATCTGATCAAGTGTTTTATTTATCACAGGTGCATTTTCTTGTAAATTAAGTAAAAACAAAGACAATTTCCCATTTGAAAAATCAAAAACCTCATTGGCAGCAGTTTGATTTAAAAGGTTAACAACTTCTTTAGCTGCAATGTCTTCTGGACAAACTATTGAATCAATGCCAGTCTCTCTTAATAATTTTTTGTTTTTAGGTAATAAATATTCAGGATTACTAACTCTTGCAATAGTTCGTTTAGCCCCAAGTTTTTTCCCTATAATTGAAGTAACTATATTTATTTTTTCATTATGAACTACAGAAATCAATAAATCTGCTTTACCCACATTAGCATTTTCTAATACTGAAACAGAAGTTGAATCTCCCGGTATTGCTAATAAGTCAGTATGTGATTCCAATAAATTTAGTAGATCTTCATGAGGATCCACTACTATAATATCATGATTTTCCTCTGAAAGCATTTTGGCTAAATGAAAACCTACTTCTCCATCTCCAGCTATTACTATATTCATTTTATGCTTTTTTAAATCAATTTGCAAAAATAAACCAATAAATTCATAAAAGTAAAAATATATATGAATAATTTAATCATCTTAATCCGTATTATTTATAAAAAATAAAACAAATTTTATAAACCCCTTAAGTGCTTACCTGGTATACTCTGCTGCCGCACGATTGTATAGCGTGGTTTAAATAATTTATATACCATCTATTACATAATTATATAGTATGGTTTAAAGAAATTTTATTATATTTGACAAATTTCAGACTTCGCAAGCCTCAAACTCGAACTTTATGAACCAAACTCTTTAATTTATAGACAAACACTAATTATATTTACAATAATCCTGTAGCAGACTGTGTGTTTTTCATAAAAACTACATGATGCAATCGTATGGCAGCTGGGAAGGAGCTTTTTAATAAAATAAAACCCTAAAGATTTTTAAACCCTAAGGGTTATCCTTTTTTTATTTTAGAAATGCATTGTTCATTTTTTCATAGCCAATAGTTGTTGCAGGACCATGACCCGGATACACAATGTATTCATCATCTAATATAAGTAGTTTGTTTTTTATACTTTTTATAAGTAAATCATAATTTGCTGTTGGAAGGTCGGTTCTGCCAATGCTTTCACGAAAAAGTGTATCGCCTGTAATTACAAATTTTTGTTCTTTATTCAGAAAACAAACGCTGCCGTCAGCATGACCCGGAGTATATAAAACTAAAAGTTCGGAATTGCCAAATTTTATGATTTCCCCGTCGTATAAAAATTTTGCAGGCTTTATAACTTTATCAACTTTTAAATTAAACACAGAGCCAAATTCCTTGGCCATTTCCCAAAAAAGTTTTCCTGCTGGATGAGCTTCATAAGATATATTAAATTTCTCAATGACAAAAGGATTTCCTAAAATATGGTCAACATGGCAGTGAGTGTTTAATAATTTTACCGGCTTTAATTTGTTGCTCTCAATAAAATTTACTAAAGATTCTTTTTCTTGATATTCCTGACAAGCAGCATCAATAATTGCACATTCTTTAGTTTCATCAAATACGATGTAAGTATTAGTATTTAAAATATTAAAAACAAAAGTTTTTATTGTAATCATATCATTTGGTTTAATTCAGCAATAATAAAAAATTTATTTGTAAGTATTTACAATAATTTTAGTTCCCAAAGTTTCCAAATTAGAATAAATGGTACTAGCACGAATTTAATGGAAGAATTAAAATCGAAAGAGGATAAAACTTATTTTCACCTCTACCTAACACTCTCTTGTATGAGAGGGGATAGGGTGGGTCATACTTGCTTTTTATAGCGGACTCAATTTTTATTTACACAATTTTTATAATGTTTCTAATCACCTAATCAATCACTCACTCAATCA
>CAYNBX010000064.1:4421-8828 GCA_964395505.1 uncultured Bacteroidales bacterium
CAATCATTCTAATAAAACCTTCCCCATCAAAATAAAGTAGAAACGAATAAATTTTATTCATTAAAAATGTTATCTAACAATCATTAATATTACCGCAATTTTATTGAAAAAATAATGTTAATTTAGCAAGTTGTTTATTAAATTTCGGTTAATTTTAAAAGCTATGAAAAGAGCTAAAATGCAAATAGATATAACTCGTTTTATGAGAACAGCTCTTATTATATTTCTTTTGTTCATATATTCATCATTGTACTCTCAATTTTACAATGGTTCACAGTTAAATTTTGGTAAAAACAGGGTTCAGTATAATAATTTTTTCTGGACTTACTATCGTTTTAAGAAATTTGATGTTTATTTTTATCTTAATGGTAAAGAGTTAGCAATATATACAGCTGAATATGCAAAAAGAAATATAAAAGGTATTGAAAAGAAGTTAGAAACAGATTTAGAAAATAAAATTCAATTCATAGTTTTTAATAATCTATCTGACCTGAAACAAAGCAATATAGGATTAATAAGTGATGAACAATATAATATTGGCGGCATCACTCATATTATTGGCAATAAGGTATTTCTTTATTTTGATGGTAACCATATAAATTTAGAAAGACAAATACGTTCGGGCATAGCAGAAATTCTTTTAAATCAGATGATTTATGGAAAAAGCATAGGTTCAAAGATAAAAAACAAGGCTCTTGTTACTCTGCCGCAGTGGTATAAAAATGGCTTGATTTCATATATAGCAGATAATTGGAACACAGAAATAGATAATCATGTTAGAGACGGCATATTGTCTGGAAGATATAAAAAGTTTAACAGACTTACTCAAAAAGAGGTTATATATGCCGGGCATTCTATATGGAAATTTATTGCAGATAAATATGGGAAGTCATCTATTTCTAATATTGTCTATACGACCAAAGTAAGTAAAAGTGTTGAAAGTGGCTTTTTATACGTTTTAGGTATTTCATATAAAAGTTTATTAAAAGAGTGGTTAAGTTATTATGAAGAAAAATATAGTAGTTCTGATGCTGAAAGGAATTTGCCTTCTATTAATCCGTTATTAAAAAGATTTAAACCTAACCTGGTTTATCGTCAGTTAAAAATTAGCCCTGATGGTAAGTATGCGGCCTTCTTTACTAACCAATTAGGTCAATATAAAATATATTTATACAATTTGGAAACTAAGAAAGTAAAAAAAATTTTTAAATCTGGTTATAAGCTTAAAGAAAAAATAGATTATTCTTATCCTTTAATAGAATGGCATCCCACAGCTAAGCTGCTGTCTTTTATTATAGAGGCTAAAGGACAAATATATTTGTATTTATATACAATTAAAAATCACAAATTAGTTAAACGTATTTTTCATCGTTTTGAAAAAATACTTGATTATTCTTATTCTAATGATTCTAAATATTATGTTCTTTCTGCAGTTCAAAAAGGAAAGTCAGATATTTTTGTTTATGATATTGCCTCAAATACCTATGAACAAATCACAAAAGATGTTTACGATGATTTACATCCACGCTTTATTAATAATTCTAAGGATATCATTTTTGCTTCCAATCGTATTGATGATACTATAAAATTTGAAGAAAACGATACTATTAAACATTTGATTTCTAATAGTAATACTGATCTTTTCCTTTATAATTATTCCAAAAGGAGTAATGTTCTTAGAAGGATTACAAATACTCTTACAATAAACGAAACTCTTGCTGAAGAATATAAAAACGGTTACATAAGTTATCTTGGTGACAATAATGGAATATATAATCGTTATATTGCTCATTTTGACAGCTCTATAACTTATATTGATACAACAACACATTACAGATATTTTACTGAATCGTTCCCTGTTACTAATTATTCACGCAGCATCATTGAACAGGATATTAGCCCACAATCTCACAAATATGCCGAAATTATTTATGATGATGGGGTTTATAAAATGTATATTTCTGATTTATTATTAATAAAAAATTTATCTCCTGTTAAACTTAAAAATACTTCTTATAGAAAATATTTAATAAAAGAAAAAGCTTTGCGCGAAAATCTCTTTACAAGAAATTTAATGAATGAAAAAGCTGAAAAAGCTTTTATTAAAAATAAGGTTGATAGTACAATAACAAAGCAAAAAAAATATCCAAAAAGACGTAAAAGATTTGTAAATGTGAGGAAAAAGGACATACAAAATATTCCTCATAAACAAAAAATAGATATAAACAATTATAATTTCAAAAAACAATCATTTATCAGTATTAATGAAAATATCAGGGACAGCCTAAAAAATGAGAGACATAAAGCTATCACTGTTGAAAAGATATCAAAAAAATTTAAAATTCCTAAAAAATTAAACTATGATGTTGAGTATTCAATAAATCAGTTAATGGCACAAGCCAATTTTGCTTTTTTAAATTATTCATATCAGCCATTTACAGGTGGCGGTTCACCTATTTATTTGAATCCCGGTTTTGGAGCTTTCCTAAAAGCAGGTGTTACTGATTTGTTAGAAAACTTTAGGATTGTAGGAGGTGTTAAACTTTCTTCAAATTTGAAAAACAATGAATATGTTGTAAGTTATAGTAATTTAAAAAACAGACTTGATAAGCAAATTGTTTTTCACAGGAAAATTATGGAAGAAAATCAGGAATATTCTCTTATAAAACACACTTTCAATGAGTTATATTATATCCTGAAATGGCCATTTAATCAGGTGATGTGCGTAAAAGGTACTGTATTTTACAAAAACGAAAGAGCTTCTTATTTATCAACAGATCCGTATAATTTAATAATACCTGATTCTTATAAAAACTGGACTGGTTTAAAAGGTGAATTTATCTTTGATGATACAAGAAAAGCAGGTTTAAATATTTATTATGGTACAAGATACAAATTATGGAGCGAATATTATCAATTAATACATAAGAATAGTAAAAATTTATTTGTTTTAGGCCTTGATTACAGAAATTATCAAAAAATACACAGAACTTTTATCTGGGCAAATCGTTTTGCATCAAGCATTTCCTTTGGCAAGAATAAATTAATATATTACTTAGGTGGCGTTGATAATTGGATAAATCCACATTTTGATCGTACAACACCTATTGATTATAGTCAAAATTATACTTACCAGGCATTAGCAACAAATATGAGAGGTTTTAATCAAAATATTCGTAATGGCACTAGTTTCTTTGTGATTAATAGCGAGCTCAGGCTTCCAGTTTTTAGATATTTAGCTAACAGACCTTTAAAATTAAATTTCTTAAATGATTTTCAGATTGTTGGCTTTGGGGATCTTGGAAGTGCATGGACAGGTTTTAACCCTTTTTCTGAACATAATACCTGGTTTACAAATTATGTTAATCAAGGTCCTATAAGAGTTAAAGTTCAATATCAAAAAGCTCCTTTAATTGCGGGTTACGGCTGTGGACTTAGAAGCAGGATATTTGGATATTTTGTTAGAGCTGATTACGCCTGGGGTGTTGAAGATAATAAAATTCTTAAACCAATGTTTTATCTGTCTTTGAATCTAGATTTTTAAGACTCATTATTCGTAAAAATTAAGGGTATTAAAATTAATATATTTTCTGTTTAAATTAATTATAAATTAAATGAGTACTTTATTAACTTTGTTGATATTAATAGCAATTGGTTTGATTGCAGGATTTTCCAGTGGTTTGACAGGTATTGGAGGTGCAGTTATTATGATTCCATCTCTGGTTTATTTGCTGAGTATGAACCAATATGAAGCTCAAGGAACAAGTTTAGCTGTTATGCTGCCCCCAATAGGCATACTTGCTGCTTATAACTATTATAAAGCAGGTGAGGTAAATATAAAATATGCTATTGTTGTTTCTGCTGCTTTTATCATTGGTGGATATTTTGGCTCAAAAATAGCTTTGGATATCCCAATAGAAATACTGAAAAAAATATTTGGAATTGTTTTAATAGTAATAGCTTTGAATTTCATTTTTGGTAAATAGTGCCTGTAAGAAAACTCCTAAAATATAGGTTTACTTTCAAAAACCAAATAATTTCATAAACCTTTTTCAATTATGCTTTATAATCTGATCTGTTTTATATTCATTATTATAAGAAAATTTTGTGGGAATTTTTTAATCAAATAATGTTATTTGTATGATATGAGTGCAGCATAAAAATTCATATATAAAAAAATAAAAAACGTTAAAACTGTTAATGACTTTTTTTATCTCATTAACGAGCAATTTAAGTTGAAGTTTAATAATAAAGTATCAACTTATAACCTATTTAGGGCTTACTGAAAAACACATAACAATTTATTTTAGAGAATATTATATTCCCTTTATTTTTAATAAATGTGAGGTTTCAATAAAAAGTTTTGTAAAAACCCTGCATTTATAAACATGAAGAGCGGTAAAATAT
>CAYNBX010000065.1:0-8828 GCA_964395505.1 uncultured Bacteroidales bacterium
TTTTTAAGATAAATATTTAATAATGAGTCATATATAAAAATATAAACACATGAAACTAATTAAAAATAAGGTAAAATTTGCTGTAGTTGGCTGCGGGCATATAGGTAAACGTCATGCAGAAATGATCAAAAAAAATCCAGAAGCTAAATTAACAGCTTTATGCGATATTAAACCTAAAAAATCATTAGGCATTGAGGCTTATGATGTTCCTTTTTTTTCTTCTATTGATGAGCTTTTATCTTCAAAACTTGATTTTGATGTAGTTAATATTTGTACTCCTAATGGACTTCATGCTGAGCATGCTGTAAAATCATTAAAACATAAAAAACATATTGTTTGTGAAAAACCTTTAGCTATTAAAAAAGCTGATGCAGAAAATATCATTTTTAAATCGCTTCAAGCTTCAAGAAATGTTTTTGTTGTTATGCAAAACAGATATTCTCCTCCTTCGATATGGATAAAACAAGTTGTAGATGAAAAATTGCTTGGAGATATTTATATGGTTCAGATTAACTGTTACTGGAACAGAGACGAACGTTATTACAGCAAAAATGGTTGGCATGGAACTCAAAAATTGGATGGGGGAACTTTATTTACTCAATTTTCTCATTTTGTAGATATAATGTACTGGCTTTTTGGCGACATAACTAATATCAAAGGAAACTTTAAAAACTTCAGCCACAAAAACATCACTGACTTTGAAGACTCAGGCTCTGTGAGCTTTAACTTTGTCAATGGCGGTTTGGGAATTTTAAATTATTCAACTTCCGTTTGGAACGAAAACTTAGAAAGCAGCTTAACAGTTATAGGAGCTAAAGGAACAATAAAAATAGGTGGTCAATATATGAACAATGTTGAATATTGTAATATCAAAGATTATAAAATGCCTGAATTAAAACAAAGTAATCCACCTAATGATTATGGCAATTATAAAGGCTCTGCAGCTAACCATTGCTATGTTATACAAAATGTTATTGACACACTTAAAGGTAAAACTTCTATTACCACAAATGCATTAGAAGGCCTTAAGGTTGTGGATATTATTGAAAGAATTTATTCATTGAGAGATAAAAGTTTAATTAAAAACAATAATCAGTAAAAATATTTTAATAATTTTCTAATAAACAATATCAGGTTAAATTTTTTAATATTCTGTTAATGTAAAATAAAAAGATGGACATATATCAAAAATTAATTAATAAAGAAACTAAATTATCTGTAATTGGATTAGGTTACGTTGGATTACCAATAGCATTAGAATTTGCTAAAAATATCTCTGTCATAGGTTTTGATATAAAAGACGACAGGATAGAAATGATGAAAAATAAAACAGATCCAAGTGAGGAGCTTGGCTCTGAGGCTTTTGAGGGCTGCGATATTATTTTTACTTCTCGTCCTGAAGATTTAAAACAAGCTAGCTTTCATATCATTGCAGTTCCAACTCCAATTGACAAGCATAATCTACCTGAGTTATCACCACTTTTGTCTGCCACAAGAACAGTAGGCAAAATTCTTAAAAAAGGAGATTATGTAGTTTATGAATCTACTGTTTATCCTGGAGCTACCGAAGAAGACTGCGTTCCAATACTTGAAGAACTCTCAGGCTTAAAATTTATAAAAGATTTTAAAGTTGGTTATTCTCCTGAACGTATCAATCCCGGAGATAAAGCACATTCTATAAAAACTATTAAAAAAATTGTTTCAGGTTGCGACAAAGAATCTCTTGATATAATTGCAAAAACTTATGAGATAGTTGTAAAAAGTGGAATTCATAAAGCACAAACAATAAAAGTTGCTGAAGCTGCAAAAATTATTGAAAACACACAACGTGATGTTAACATTGCTTTAATGAATGAACTCTCTATTATCTTTAACAAGATGGGAATAAACACACTCGATGTTTTAGAAGCTGCAAGCACAAAATGGAACTTTTTAAAGTTCTATCCGGGATTAGTTGGCGGACATTGCATTGGCGTTGACCCTTACTATTTAGCATTTAAAGCAAAAGAATATGGATATCACCCGCAGATTATAAGTTCAGGTCGTTTTGTAAATGATTCTATGGGCGGATATATAGCTAAACAATTAGTTAAAAAACTAATTACTGCTGGTAAAAATGTTTTAAACTCTAAAGTCCTGATAATGGGAGCTACATTTAAGGAAAATGTTAGTGACATCAGAAATTCGAAAGTTGCAGATATTGTAAGAGAATTAAAATCTTATGGCACAAAAGTAGATATTATGGACCCTTATGCTTCATCAGAAAAATTAAAAAAAGAATATGGTTATGAACTTACAGAAACCCCTGACAATGACTATGACGCAATAATTGTAGCAGTAAGCCATAAACCTTATTATAATTTTGACGAAAATTATTTTAAATCCTTAACTTCCGATAATGCTGTTTTTGTTGATGTTAAAGGAATGTTTAAAAATAAAATAAAAAATATGATTTACTGGAGTTTATAAATTAATAATTTTTTTAAAATGAAAATACTTGTTACTGGTGGAACAGGTTATATTGGTTCACATACAGTAGTAGAACTACAAAAAAAAGGATATGATGTAATTATTGTTGACAATTTATCAAATTCATATATTGAAGTAGTTTCTTCAATTGAAAAAATCACAGGCATACGTCCTGAATTTGAGAAATTTGATTTGAGTGATGTAAATAAAACCAATGCTTTTTTCACAAAACATAATGAAATTGCAGCCATTATTCATTTTGCAGCTTACAAAGCTGTTGGAGAATCTGTTGAAAAACCATTAAAATATTATCGCAACAATTTATTCTCATTAGTAAATATACTACAAAACATGAAGGATAATCATATTAAAAATATAGTATTTTCCTCATCTTGCACTGTTTATGGACAGCCTGACAAACTGCCTGTATCTGAAGATTCTCCAATAAAAAAAGCTTTTTGCCCTTATGGCAACACCAAACAAATTTCTGAAGAAATAATACAAGATACAACAAAAGTCTCAGATATTAAGGCAATAGCACTTAGATATTTCAATCCTATTGGAGCACACGAATCAGCATTGATAGGGGAATTACCTATTGGAGTACCAAACAATTTAATGCCATTCATCACTCAAACAGCAATAGGTAAACGTGAAATATTAAGGGTTTTTGGCAATGATTATAATACTCCTGATGGAACTTGCATCAGAGATTACATTCACGTGGTTGACCTTGCAAAAGCTCATGTATTTGCAGTTGACAGAATGTTAAATAATAAAAATAAATCAAAATATGAGATTTTTAATCTTGGTACAGGTAACGGATATTCTGTTCTTGAAGTCATAAAATCATTTGAAAAAGTCTCTGGTAAAAAATTAAATTATAAAATTGTTGGAAGAAGAGCCGGCGATGTTGAAAAAGTTTGGGCTAATGCTGATCATGCTAATAAAGAATTAGCATGGAAAGCAGAAAAAAGTTTAGATGAAATGACACTCTCAGCCTGGAAATGGGAAAAAGCTATAAATAATAAATAATATAATATCATTAATTCATAATCAAATTCTTATATGTTTTTAAATCTAAAATCTTTTTAGTCATAACTTATACCAACACTTCAGGTATGTTCTATATCTTAATAATAAATTATAATTACATATTTATCTGAAAAACAAATCATAAATGTCAATAAAAATCAAAGCTTATAATTTAAAATCTAATTAATTATGAAAAACTACAAAAAAACCATACTAATTACAGGTGGAGCAGGTTTTATAGGCTCTCATGTTGTAGGGATGTTTATAAAAAAATATCCAAATTACAAAATTTATAATTTAGACAAACTCACTTATGCAGGAAATCTTGCCAATTTAAAGGATATTGAAGATTATCCTAATTATGAATTTATAAAAGGTGATATTGTTGATGATAAATTCATTTTAAAATTATTTGAGCTATATAAATTTGATGGAGTTATACATCTTGCAGCAGAATCTCATGTTGACCGTTCTATTGCAAATCCAACAAAATTTATTTATACTAACATCATTGGCACAGTAAATCTTTTAAATGCCGCAAAATACATCTGGAAAGACAATATAAAGGGTAAACGTTTTTATCATATCTCAACAGACGAAGTTTACGGATCCTTAGGAAAAGAAGGTATTTTTACAGAAACAACAGCTTATGATCCACACAGCCCTTATTCTGCTTCTAAAGCAAGTTCTGACCACCTTGTAAGAGCCTATCATACCACTTTTAATTTACCTGTTGTCATTTCTAATTGTTCAAATAATTACGGAAGCTATCAATTCCCGGAAAAATTAATCCCTTTGTCTATCAATAATATTAAACACAATAAACCTATTCCTATCTATGGTAAAGGTTTAAATGTTAGAGATTGGTTATTTGTTAATGACCATGCAAATGCTATTGATTTAATTTTTCATAAAGGTAAAGACGGAGAAACTTATAATATAGGAGGTAATAATGAATGGACCAACATTGACCTGATAAAAAAACTTTGCGAAATAATGGATAAAAAATTAGGTCGTAAACCTGGTACATCAGAAAAACTTATTACTTTTGTTAAAGACAGAGCTGGTCATGACTTACGTTATGCTATTGACTCATCAAAATTACAAAGAGAATTGGGCTGGAAACCCTCAATTAATTTTGATAAAGGCTTAGAAAAAACTGTTGATTGGTATTTAAATAATGAAGAATGGATGAATAATATTACTTCAGGCGCTTATCAGAAATATTATGAAGATCAATATGTTAAAAGAGAAAATAGAAACTATTAACTTATTTTTAGTTCTAATGTTATTTTAATGCTTAAGGTGTTTATTAAAATGATTGATTGAATGATTGATTGATTGGATGATTTAATGAGTGATTGAATGAGTGGAAGTATTCTAAAAACTGTGTAATTAAAAATTTATTAACTGAACAATTTATTTTAGGAAAATTATAGTTTTTAATAAATATGATGTTTCCTCCATATAAATATTTCATAAATTATATTAATGAATTTATTCTTAAAGAAAAAATTATCCAAACCCTTAGATTTATCTGTTTTAAAAACTGATATGCACTCTCATCTAATTCCTTGTATTGATGATGGTTCTCAATCAATGGAGGAATCTGTTGACCTGATAAGACGATTATATGAACTTGGCTACAAAAAAATTATTACAACTCCACATATCCAGGGAGAATTTTTCAAGAACACACCTAAAATAATTTTAACAGGATTAGACGCATTACAAAAAGCTGTCAAAGAAGCTGAAATTCCTGTTGCCATTGAAGCTGCTGCTGAATATTTAATTGATGAAAAATTTGTAGAAAAATATAAATCCGGAAAATTATTGACCTTTGGGGAGAATTATCTTTTAGTGGAATTATCTTTTTTTTCCCCTCCCCCTAATCTTAAAGAAGTATTGTTTGATTTACAAATCCAAGGATATAAAATAATATTAGCTCACCCTGAAAGATATACTTACTGGCACAATAATCTTAAAAAATATGAAGATTTAATAGATAGAAATATCTTTCTTCAAATAAATGCTATTTCATTAAGTAATTACTATAGTTTGCCTATAAAAAAAATGGCAGAAAAATTGATAGACCAACAAATAGTTAGTTTTTTAGGCACTGATGCACATAATATAAATTACATTAAATACCTTAAAACAAGCCTGTATGAAAAATCACTTGAGAAATTACTATCCTCAGGTAAATTACTTAATTCTACATTATAAAAATGTTAAATCACATTATTCTTACGAAAATAACCTGTGCCTTTGAATAATAGGAAAGTAAATTGTAAGAATTTATGATGTAAAGTGAAAAGCAGCGCTGAAAACGCCAATTTAAAAGTGCAGAAATTGTGGAAAATAAATGGAGACAAATTTTGGCAGTTCTCAATCGTCAAAAAAATGCGTGTATCTTCTGGTTAAGCGCTGTAAGCTTCAATATTTCTGTTCAGTTTTTTTAGTAAACCTTGCAATACTTTACCTGGACCAACTTCAATAAAAATAGTAGCTCCATCAGCTATCATATTTTTCATTGTTTGTGTCCATAAAACAGGAGAAGAAAGCTGAGACATTAAATTTTCTTTAATGACATCCGGGTTTGTAACTGACTGACCTGTTGCATTTTGATAAATAGGGCAAATAGGTATATTAAATTTAGTAGAATCAATAGCTTGAGATAGTTCTTCTCTAGCAGGTTCCATTAATGGAGAATGGAAAGCACCCCCCACTTTTAGGGGAACAACTTTTGCACCTGCTTTTTTTAATTCTGCACAAGCTAATTCCACACCTCTTATAGAACCTGAAATAACTAATTGTCCGGTAGTATTATAATTTGCAGGTAAAACAACTTCGTCAATAGAATTGCATATATTTTCCACAACTTTATCTTCAAGTCCAATAACAGCAGCCATTGTAGATGGTTCAACTTCACAGGCTTTTTGCATTGCAAGTGCTCTCTTTAATACCAAACGCAATCCATCTCTAAATGATAAGCATTTATTAGCTACTAAGGCTGAAAATTCTCCAAGAGAATGACCTGCAACCATATCAGGCTTGAAATCTTCACCCAATGTCCTCGCTAGAATTACTGAATGTAAAAATATTGAAGGTTGGGTAACTTTAGTTTGCTTAAGATCATCTTCACTGCCATTAAACATAATATCTGTTATTCTAAATCCCAGGATATTATTAGCTTTCTCAAACATTTCTTTAGCTAAGGCAGATTTTTCATATAAATCACTGCCCATTCCTACATACTGTGCCCCTTGTCCAGGAAAAATATAAGCTCTCATATAAATAATTTATAATTTCTTTTAATATTATCTTCTATTACCTAAAAAACGAAGCAAAAATAAAAATAAATTGATAAAGTCAAGATAAAGCGTTAAAGCTCCCATAATTGTTAATTTGGCAAATGACTCATCCCCATATTCAACCCTTGCCTGTATCTTTTTTAATTTTTGAACATCATAAGCTGTTAAACCTGTAAAAATCAAAACTCCTAAAAAACTTATGATATATTCCATAGAAGCACTATGCATAATAAAATTAATCAAACTCGCAAAAATAATTCCAATTAATCCCATAAACATAATTGAACCAAACTTTGTCAAATCTATTTTAGTTGTATAGCCTGCTAATGACATTATTGCAAACATTCCAGAAGCGACAGCAAAAGTCTTAAAAACTGAGCTTGAAGTATAAATAAGTAAAATAAAACTCAAACTCATTCCCATCAAGATAGAAAATATACCAAATAATAAGGCAAGCATCTGAGCTGATAATCGTTGATATCCTGTACCCATCAGCAATACGAAAGCAAAAGGAGAAAAAGTTACTATCCAACCTAAAACCGTAATACCTGATTTATTGAATAAAAAAGAAATCAAATATGCATTACTTGCAAAATAGTAAGCAGTAAAAGCTGTAATTGATAGTGCCACAGCCATCCACAAAAAAACTCTTGCAACATAAGTTTTTGCCATTGAAACACCTTCATATTGCTGCTGAGTAATGTCAAATCTATTTTCGTTTAAGTTCATAATAATAAATTATTTTATTAATAATCCTCTAATAAAACATCAAATCATATATAAATAAAATTTAAAAAATGAAACGAATATTCTATAAAAAAAGTATTAAAAATGTTAAATCATTTAACAATTTTTAAAAGAATGCTAATGTAAATTCGCTCCAATAAGATTAATAAATTCAGCACGTGTTTTTTCTTGTTTCATAAAAACACCAGTAAAATCAGAGGTTGTTGTTACAGAATTTTGCTTTTGAACCCCTCTGATTTGCATACATAAATGTTGTGCTTCAATGACAACAGCAACTCCGAGAGGATTCAAATTTTTTTGAATACATTTTTTTATTTGCGTTGTCAATCTTTCCTGTATTTGCAAACGTCTGGCAAATACGTCAACAACTCTTGGAATTTTACTTAATCCGACAATATATTCATTTGGAACATAAGCAACGTGAGCCCTACCTATAAAAGGCAGCATATGATGTTCACATAAAGAATAAAGTTCAATATCTTTCACTATAACCATTTGTTTATAATCTTCCTTAAATCTTGCAGAAAGAAGTATCTCATCTGGATCAATATCATAACCCTGGGTTAAAAACTGTATTGCCTTTGCTACCCTTACAGGTGTCTTTAACAATCCAGCTCTATTTGTATCTTCTCCGATTATTTTTAATATCTCTTTGTAATGATATGCTAACTCTTCTACCTTTTTATCATTAAAACTATCAATTTTTTTATACCCATTAATATTATCTTCTCTTCCCATTTCTTTTATCTTTAATATATTTATTAATTTAGAATTATCCTTAAATCCGCAAATTACTTCATAGCGAAAAGTTGAAATGTTCGTCAGCCTTGGTGCAGCCCAGCGAAGAGCATCCCAGGCGCAGCCCTTGTTACGAAGTGAAGGTCTGAGCAAGCATTGCCAACAATGTCATTAGGTCCAGCTTCGCATAAGATTTAGTTTGCAAATCTAAGGATTATTAAAAAACCTAAATTTCCATTAAACATCTCAATTTTTTTGGCAAAATTATAAAAAAAAGATTTATTCAGTTAAGTGATAAATTAATTTATATTATGACTGTGGTCTAAAAAGGCAAAATAATTGTAAATCAGACCTGAAAACATTTTCAAAGCATCAAAATTACAAACTTAAAAACATAAAACTTCAATAACCAAAGGCAATTCAGATTCTAGATTCTAGATTTTAGTCCCGGGTACTCGAGATTAAATTTAGTTTGGAAACATAATGAAATTGGAAATTGGGAAAAAACAGCAACCATTTTGTCCA
>CAYNBX010000066.1:0-7560 GCA_964395505.1 uncultured Bacteroidales bacterium
CTATGATTTTATTTCACTGGGTTTACCCTGTTAAATAATTTTGAAAAGCAAAATTAAAATCTATGATTTTATTTAACAGGGATAAATTTCAGTTATTTACAATTAATGTTTGGGAAATAGCCCCTGGTACTTGTGAACAGTTTCATTATATAATCAAATTATTATATATTATTTGTACAAATTAAATCTCGAATCTAAAATCCCAAATCTCAAATTTGAATTTTCTTTGCTCAAAGCATGGCCTGACAATTCGGGAGATATTTCATGAAATTATTAATATTTATTAGTATATACAATGCTTGTCTTGTCTATACTCACTTACCTCTTCCCTGGAGAACAATAAGGATAGTATAAAATAGGATTTTAGTATCCATAGCAAGTGACATATTTTCAATATAAAGAAGATCAAATTCTAGCCTTTTAATCATTTCATTAACTGTTGAAGCATAACCAAATTTAACTTGACCCCAGGAGGTTATTCCTGGTTTTATTTTATGCAGTAAGCGATATTGAGGTGCTCTTTCTACGATTTTATCAATAAAATATTGTCTTTCAGGTCTTGGACCAACGAGAGACATATCTCCTTTTAGAACAGTGTAAAATTGGGGGATTTCATCTAATCTTACTTTACGTAAAAATTTCCCGAAAGGGGTAATCCTATCATCATTTTCAGAAGACAGCATAGGTTGACCATTTTCTGCATTATCGTACATTGAACGAAATTTATGCATAATAAATGGTTTACCTTTATAACCTATTCGTTCCTGTAAGTAAAAAACAGGCCCTTTTGAAGTAACTTTTATTCCTATTGCAACAAATACAAAAACAGGTGATAAAACAATTAAGCAAATAGCTGAAATAATAATATCTAATATTCTTTTTAATGATTGCTGCCATATAGGCATTAGATCTGAAGGAATTTGTATTAGAGGTTTATTAAAAATTCCTGTTGTCTTAACAGATCTCATTAAGATATCTTGCATAACAGGAAGTATCTTAATTACCACATTTGTGTCTTCTAATTCTGTAATAATATTCTCAACTTTATAATGTTCATTAGGTTCTATTGCAATAATTACTTCTTCTACATTACGTTGCTTAATTATTGTTTTTAAATCCTTGTATGTACCTAAGTGAGGTAAAATTTCTTCTAATTTATATTTTTTATATGGTATGACATTTACAAAGCCAATAAATTTATTCCCTGATGATTTATCATTATTGCGCATTTCGTTGTATAATGATATTGCATTTCCATTACTGCCAACTAATAATGTATTAAAACCAATAATCCCATTGTGAATTTTATATGCTGTGATTGATGTTAAAATAAATCTGAATAAATAAGTTAACGAAAATTGAAGTGTAAATAATACTAAAAAAGATTCATAATAAGATTTATATGATACAATAATATCATCAAGTATAAGAGTGAAGAAAATAAAAATAACTCCAATAAGAGTTATTAATAAAGTTTGCTCAAGTTCTTTAAGTCTTGATTTTCTATAAATTTTTCTATAAGTTCCAATAAAAATATATAATATCACCCAGAATGTTGGGATTATTACTAATCCGAGATAAAGGTTTTTATCAGAGAAAATTTGATTTAGATGATTGAGAACATTATGGTCAACAGAATATTTTCTATAAACAAAGAATAAGCCCCAGGCCAAAAAAGCAGATAAGAAATCAGATGTAATATATTTTATTACTTGGAGTTTTCTATTCATATTAATTAAAATAAATTAATTTAATATTATCAAAATATATTTCAGGATTATCAACCTGGTCTTCTTTCATAATTCCAATAAAAGGGTCAAAGGTAACTGCATTATAATTTCTACTAACTGCCTGAGTGAGGTTAATATAAATTTTATTCCATTTATCAGATTTATTTAAAATTACAAGTGGCTGCTGTTCAACTTTATCAGTATAATTTGCAAAGATACCAATATTTACAGTATTATTATTTTTATAATTAAGTTCTAAAAAAACATAAGCATCATTTTTTGGTAGGATATAGTCTTGTTTTGTAACACATTCAAAAATATTTTTAACATCATCTAAGCCAACTTTACCTGACCAGCTGCCCTGGAAAACATTTTTTGATATTCTTTTCATAATTGTATCACTTTTATTTGTCGGTTTTACAGAAAGTGATGGGTCTTCAAAGTCTTCCATCCAGGCAAAGACTACATTATCCTTGTATGCAGTTGTGATAATATAAGTTGTATCATGACTTACAGGGTTAATATAAATTTTATCATATACTCTTGTAACGCTATCTCTTACAAGCTTTATTTGCCGTTTAACAGGTTTATAAAAAGGGTAAAAGGAACGAGTGCTCGAAATGCCATTAAGTTTTATACCCGGTTTTATAATTAAATCGTGTTTACCTTGTTTTAAAACCGGGAATTTTGCAGGTAATTCAAAAGCTCCTATTAGTTCATTGTCAATGTAAATCCATCCATCAGTTATATTATGCGAAGCTGTACCCTGGTTTGAGTAATCTGTCTTTAAATCTATTGAATCAATTTGTATATAGGAAGGTATGTCATATTCATCTTTTTTACAAGAAAATAAAAGAAATAGAATAAAAAAAATTATAATAAAAAAAAATGTAGCTAAAGATAGTTTCTCTTTAAAAAATGACATATAAAATATTTTTTAAGCAATTAATTTTGCTTAAAAAATTAAACGAAAACGAATTAATTATATTGCTATTTTAAAAAAATTAAATTATAATCCTGATTAAACGAATTAATATCTATAATTGTTTAACGATTAAGAAATTATATGAACTATGTATCAAAAATTTATATGTTATTTAAAGTATATTTAAATTTATCAATTATTTTATAAGCAACATTTAAAGCGTTGTAACCATCAATCATTGTAACAATTGGTGTTGTATCATTAATAATTGCATTGGAAAAACTTTCCAGTTCAGCTTTAATAGCATTTAATGGTTTTATATCAGGATAATAGAAAAATACTTGTTTTAAATTTTTATTTTCATCTATATTTATAGTCATTGCAAGAGGGTCAATATTATTTTTATCAACATCCTTTAATTGAATAGTTTCAACTTTTTTATTAAGATAATCCACAGAAATGTAAGCATTACGTTGAAAGAATCTTGATTTTCTCATATTTTTCATTGATATTCTACTTGAAGTAAAATTTGCAACACAGCCGTTATCAAATTCCAATCTTGCATTTGCGATGTCCGGTGTTTGGCTTACAACATGTACTCCGCTTGCACTGATTTTTTTAATATCTGAATTAACAACGCTAAGGACAATGTCAATATCATGAATCATAAGGTCAAGCACAACAGGCACATCAGTCCCTCTTGGGTTAAACATAGCCAATCTGTGAGTTTCAATAAACATAGGTTGGTTTAAAAAAGGTTTTGCGGCTATAAAAGCCGGATTAAATCTTTCAACATGACCTACCTGAACTTTTACATTAGCTTCTCTTGCTATTTTGATTAAGTCTTTTGCTTCTTCAAGGGTCTCAACTATTGGCTTTTCAATAAAAACATGTTTTGTCTTTTTTAAAGCAAGAACAGCACAATCATAATGTGATATTGTAGGGGTAACAATATCAACCACATCAACATTATCAATAAGATTATCAAGAGAATTAAAATGTTTTATGCCCAACTCTTTTTCAACCACAGCAGTTGTATTTTTATCAGGGTCATAAAAACCTATTAATTTGTAATTTCCAATCTCTTTAATGCACTTAATATGAATTTTACCAAGATGGCCCGCTCCTAATACTCCAATTTTTAACATAGTTTTTATTTTTTACAAAGTTAAATTTTTTATTTTTATGTTATTGAAATTATTACTTTCGTGAAGTCAAATAATACCTGGGTTGAGTGATTCTTACTATGAAATCCTCAATCTCGGTAATCTTATTTTATAGAACAAACATAAATTTAATTTTTATATAAATAATTGTTAGGTTCTTTTTTATAAAATTATGATAGATACATATAAACATAAGGGATTGAGAAAGAAATTAGTTAAAACAATTAAAAGTAAGGGCATTAAAGATATTAATGTGTTAAATGCAATAGAAAAAGTGCCGCGTCATTTTTTTTTCGATTCATCATTTCTTAAATATGCGTATCAAGACGATGCTTTCCCAATTGGTGCAGGCCAAACAATATCGCAGCCTTATACTGTTGCTTTCCAGACTGAATTATTAAAGATAAAAAATAGAGATAAAGTTTTAGAAATAGGTACTGGTTCTGGCTATCAGGCTTGCATCTTAGTTGAGTTAGGTGCAATTGTTTATACTATTGAAAGACAAAAAAACTTATTTTTAAAGGCAAAGAAATTTTTACCGACAATAGGTTATCATGTTAAAACATTTTATGGTGATGGTTATAAAGGGCTTCCTGCTTATTCTCCTTTTGATAAAATTATTGTAACTGCAGGAGCACCTTATATTCCTGAACCTTTAATTGACCAGCTTAAGATAGGCGGAATACTTGTTATACCTGTTGGAAGTTCAGATATTCAAGTTATGACGACTATTACTAAAATATCAGAAACTGAATATGAAAGACATGAACATGGAACATTTTGTTTTGTTCCTTTATTAAAAGATAAAGAAAATAATTGAAAAGATTTATGGAAATTTGTAATTTAGGCTTCTTTATAATTTCAATTTTCTAATTTTTAAATTTATAGTATAACAATTTCCTTGCCTGCTCAACTTGCTTCAGTAATATTTACCGGTAGTAAAAATTATTTTTTAAGATGAATGGGATTTATCTCTTAAAATTCTAAGAGCAAAATCTATTTTATCATTTAAGCTTAATTCTCCATCAATCCAGTTAATTTTAAAACCATTTTTCTGCATCCTTCTTAACCATGTAGTCTGTCGTTTGGCAAATTGATGTATTGCAGTGTCAAGTAGTTTAAACATTTCGTAATAATCAAATTCTCCTGTAATGTATTTTGTTATGAATTTATATTCCAGACCATAAAATTTTAATTGCTTTGCTGATATCCCTTTATCCAACAAGGATTTTACTTCTTCTATTAATCCATTTTTTAATCTGTATTCTAATCTTTTTGTTATTCTTTGCTTTATAACTTTTCTATCGAAAAAAATGCCAAAAATTATATTATTTATTTCAGGATATTCATTATTCAATTCAGGATGTTCTTTATAATATTTTTGAATTTCTATTGCTTTAATCAACCTGTTTCTATCAGATGTGTCAGTTATGTTATGCAATTTTTTGAATGAGGAAAGCATCTCGATAAGTTCTTCATCTGATTTGTTTTTTAGAAAATCTCTTAAAGGTTTGTTATATGGGACATTAATTAGTTTATAGTTTTTTAAAACTGCTTCTATATACATGCCGGTTCCACCACAAAGGACAGGGATTTTATTTCGTGATTTTATGTCATTATATGCTTTAAAAAAATCACGTTTATATTCATAAACATTGTATTCATATCCAGGTTCAACAATATCAATTAAATGACAGGGGATAGTTTTATTATTTACTTTATAATCATCATAATCCTTGCCTGTCCCTATGTTCATGCCTTTATATACCTGTCTCGAATCTGCACTGATAATTTCACCGTCAAGTTTATAAGCAAGATGAGCTGCAAATTTTGTTTTGCCACATGCAGTTTGTCCAAGAATCGTTATCATAATTAATTGATAATAAATGATTTTTGATATTCTTCTTCTTTATACATTAAATAATTACGAATGTCATCCAGATATTTTATTGATGAATGCTTAAAAGAAAATTTATCAAAATTAACATCTATTTTCTTTGTTTCCTTTTTATCATAAAAATGATTAAAAAAATCAATTAAATTTGATTCATCTGAATGTTTTATCTCTTTTTGTCTTGATTTTAGATATTGAAGAATTCTTAAGCCATCTATTTTCTGATGACAAGCTTTTATAAAATGATTTACATCTTTGGTATTTTGTCTGAGAAGTTGCCAAAAATCCATTGATTTAAATTGAGCTTCAAGGAAATGACTCATCGGAGTATCAATATCTTTATTAAAAAGAACAGGGAAAAGCTCATAAGTTTGTTTTATCTCATCAAAAAAATGATAATCATAAATAGGATAACTTTTCCAATCTCCTTTTCTGCCTTTAATCATTGCTGGTCCGGTTCCAAAAAATACTCTGTTGGAAAAACGTGCACAAGGGTAAATTTTTTGTTCATTCCAAAATATGATATTACCATATTTTCTTAATTTCTGTAAAAAATAAAAATCCTCACCACTTATACGTGGAGTTATTCCTCCAATACCTTTATAAGCCCATACAGGCAAGGAAATAGCTGAACCTAATGCAGAAAAACAATATGGACTTTTTATCCTCCACAAATTAATAGCATAATAGCGCATATAAATTTCGTAATGCAGGATAGCTCTGTTGGCTGTGTCGTCTTTAACTAATTTATGATAATATGGAACTGCCAAGCCTGCTGCTTTTGGATTTTTTTTGAAATTTTCGACTATAGAGCTAAAGTAATTTTCAGCAAAAGTTGTGTCTGCATCAAGGCTTATAATTATATCATTATCTTTTGCTTTTGTTATTACAGCATCCATCACAACTTTACGAGCCCAGCCTACTCCATATCTTTTATCAGTCCAGGCTTTATTTTTACTGCTTTTATCTATAATATTTATAGGGAAACCTTTATATTTTTTTAAATATTCAATGGTTTTTTTATTGTTTTCACAGATGTATTTTTTTTTGTCATTATACCACCATTTTTCAGGTTGGTTTACACAAACAAATAATTCAAAATAATTGTAATTTTGTCTTTTAATACAATCAATTAATTGAGGCAATAATTCTAATTCATTAAGAATTGGTAAGGCAATATAAATTTTTGGATTTGAATAGTATTGCATTTGTTTAATTTTGATACAAAATAAAAAAAGTTTTTTGACTTATTGTTAATAAATAAAAAATGAAAGTTATAGTAGCTTCAGAAAATCCAGTGAAAATTAATGCAGTTTTTGATGGCTTTAAGAGAATGTTCCCTGATGCTCTTATAGAGATAAAAGGGGTAAAGATAGATTCTGACGTAAGTAATCAGCCTTTTTCTGATGAAGAGACATACAAAGGTGCTTTTCTACGGGCAAAAAAAGTAAAAAAATTATATGCTTCAGCAGATTTTTTTGTTGGCATTGAAGGAGGTATAGAAGTTGAAAACGGAGAGATGCAGTCTTTTGCCTGGATTGTTACAATCTCAAATAGTTTAGTTGGCAAAGCTAGAACAACTAGTTTTCAAATACCTCATAGAGTCGCTGATTTAATATATAAAGGTTATGAGTTAGGAGACGCAGATGACATAGTTTTTGGAGAATCTAAGTCAAAACAGAAAAATGGTGCTGTTGGCCTTTTAACTAATAACGTTATAAAAAGGAGAGAACTTTATTCTCAGGCAGTTATTTTATCTTTAATTCCTTATAAAAACAAAATACTTTTTGATGTAAAAAAATATAAGTAAAACTTAAGAAAGTCTATAGTTTTCGGTTTAGAGTT
>CAYNBX010000066.1:7660-8801 GCA_964395505.1 uncultured Bacteroidales bacterium
TGGGCAAGTACTATGATTGATGGAAGACTTTTGATAGTTTTTTGTCTTCAATTTAAAATTTGGGGTTTATTTAAAATTTTATAATACACTTTCAAAATATCTAATCCGTGCAATATACTCAACAAATGTTATCAGTTTCTTAGTCCCATTCATGTTCATCAATATTATAAATTTCTTTAGCTAAGTTCCAAAATTTATTAGTTTTAACTTTTCCTTCAAAATAATCTTTATTCCATCCGTCAGGAACAGGAATATCATTATATAATTTTACACGTAAAGCTTCAAGCATTCTTCTTGGCTTTTTCATAAAATCAGCACCACATATAATTTTGCGTTTCGTTTTAAGGGATAAATCATTCAGCCATTCAGCACCTTTGATGCTTCTCATCAAATGATGATCTATAATCAAAGTATCAGTATTTTGTGCAAGTTTTACAGCATTATCCCATGCTTTATTAATTTGAGATTCTGAAAGTCGGTTTGACAAATAAAGAGGTGGTCCGCTTGTAAATACAATATCAGGTTTCCATTTTATTATCTGCAAGACAGCTTCGTCATTAAGAAGTTGTATGTCTGAAGCATGGACAAACACAATATCATCTTCAATTTTTGTCATCATAACAGTAGTATGAGTATTTTTTTTGTCTCCATGTGGCAAGACATTAGAAAAGCTAATAATCCCATGTTTTTCTCCTTCTGATTCAATAAAATTATTTTTTAAGATAGAAGAGATTTTTTTAGCTCGTTTTAGTTCATTTGGCGAACAGTGTTTCAATGATTTAGTCCATATTTTTATATTTGGATTTAAGCCTTTTATTTTTTTAACATTAAATTGAAAAGGATTTGCATCTGATAGAGGGACGTGGTCCCCATGATAATGGCTAAAAACAATATCAGTAGCTTCAGCCCATCTTTTCACCATCTTTTTTTGAATTCTTTCATCAACAGCAACCTGTAAAGGATGAGGATGCAGCTTGTATCTTGTATAACCCAAAGCTATGCCGGGGTCAATAAATATTCTTCTGTTTTTTGTTTTTATAAAACAGCAAAGACCCCTTACACCGAGAGATTCAGTTCCTATAATTTCTATATTCATAAGCTTATTTTTTTATATTTCATCTGTCCTGTTAAATAATTTTGC
>CAYNBX010000067.1:0-8737 GCA_964395505.1 uncultured Bacteroidales bacterium
ATAAAATTTTTACAAGGTAAATACTTAATAATAAATTATCTACAATAAACATAAAACAGATGAAATCAATAATAATAAGGAATGGGAAAATTGTAAATTCTAACAGAACTTATACGAGTGATATTCTTATAGTTGATGGTAAGATAAAAGCTATTGAGAAAAATATCTCAGAATTTGGTTCAGAAGTTAAAGAAATAGATGCTGGTTCAATGTACGTTATACCGGGAGGTATAGACCCTCATGTTCATTTGGAGCTGCCAGGTATAGCAGGAAATTCTTCTGATGATTTTAAAACCGGAAGCATAGCAGCCATTGCCGGTGGAACTACTTCAATTATTGATTTTGTAACCCCTGAAAAAGATGAGCCTTTACTTTCTGCTCTTGAGAAAAGAAAAAAAATTGCTCAAAAAAGCCTAATTGATTATTCTTTCCACCTAAGTCCGATAAGCTGGGACTCCTCTACATATAAAGAAATGGAACAATGTGTTAAAAAAGAAGGAATAATTTCTTTTAAAACTTATCTTGCATATAAAAATACTATTGGCATAAATGACGATGTTCTTTTAAATGTAATGGATACAGCGAAGAAATTAAATGCTTTGGTAACATTACATTGTGAGAATGGAGATTTAATTGAAAAGCTTCAGCATAATTTTATTGCATCAGGAAAAACCTCAATAAAATATCATCCTTTATCGCGACCTGTTGAAGCTGAGGCAGAAGCAGTAAATAGGGCAGTTGTTTTAGCAAAATATATGGAATGTCCAATTTATATTGTTCATGTTTCAACAAAAGAGTCTGTTGATATTATCAATAAAGCGCAACAAGCAGGGCAAAAAGTATTTGCAGAAACCTGCCCCCAATATCTCATGCTTGATGAAACGGTTTACGACAAGCCTTTTTATGAGTCAGCCCCTTTTGTGATAAGCCCTCCGTTGCGTTCTCATATCCATAAGTATGCTTTGTGGAAAGCAGTTGAATCAGAAATTATTCAAACAATTGGAACAGACCATTGTCCTTTTAATTTATATGGACAAAAAGATACAGGAATTAATGATTTTACAAAAATACCAAATGGTGCAGGAGGTATTGAATATAGGTTGAGCTTATTATACACTTATGGAGTTTTAACAAATAAAATCACTATGAATCAATTTGTAAATCTTATTTCTACAAATCCAGCTAAAATATTTGGATTGAGCCATAGGAAAGGAAACATTGCAGTTGCTATGGATGCTGATATAGTGATATGGAATCCTGAAAAAGAAAGTGTTATATCTGTTAAAACACAAAGACAAAGATGTGACAGCAATATTTATCAGGGGATAAAAATAAAAGGTATGCCTGAATATGTAATTGTAAATGGCAGGATAGCCTGTAAAAAGGGGAAAATAAACACAGAAGGTTTAAAAGGGAGATATTTATTCAGAAAGTTTGTAAAATAGAGATTGATTTTATTTTGAGCCAAATTTTTATTCACCCACATTAACATTGTAAAACCCTTAGGCTTTTACCATCTAAATATCCGGCACTGCGCAAGTGAAAATTTTTGATAGTTTTTCTTTCTAATTTAAATTCATTATTTATTTCAGTTTTGAAATTCTAAATTCTACATCCTGAATTTTATTTATTTTTTACTCTAAATTTGTTTGCCTCCAAATCGCTCTCTATGTATAATAGCTTAATATTGTTCTCTTTCATTAGGGAAGTTAGCAGACTTAACATCATTTATAAATTCTGTAACAGAAGCTTTAATTCTTTCACTAAGATTGTTATATCTTCTTAAAAAGCGAGGAGAGAATTCTTGAGTAATGCCAAGCATATCGTGCAAAACCAGAACCTGACCATCAACGCTGCTTCCAGCTCCTATGCCAATGATTGGGATTTTAATTTCTTTAGTAACTTGAGCTGCCAATTTCGCTGGTATTTTTTCTAATACAATTCCAAAACAACCTGCTTTGTCAAGTAGATGAGCATCTTTAACAAGTTTATCAGCTTCTTTTTTATCAGTTGCCCTAACAACATAAGTTCCAAATTTATGTATTGACTGGGGTGTTAATCCTAAATGTCCCATAACAGGAATGCCTGCAGACAGGATTCTTTCAACTGATTCAATTACTTCTTCCCCCCCCTCTAATTTTACAGCATCTGCTCCTGATTCTTTCATTATCCTTATTGATGAAGCTAATGCTTCCTTTGAATTACCTTGATAAGTTCCAAAAGGTAAATCAACAACTACTAAAGCTCTTGACACTCCTCTTACTACTGATGATGCATGATATATCATCTCATTAAGTGTTATTGGAAGAGTGGTTTTATGACCTGCCATAACATTTGAGGCAGAATCTCCTACAAGTATCACATCAATATTAGTACTATCAAGCAGACGAGCCATTGAGTAATCATAAGCAGTTAACATTGCAATTTTCTCACCCTTTAGTTTCATCTCTTGTAAAACATGGGTAGTTACTTTTTTTATTAATTTATGCATAATTTTATTATTTTATTTGGAAAATAATATTCAATTAATCTTAAGCTGAGTAAATTATTGTTACTCTATTATAAAATTTATGAACTATTTACGTTAAGCAAAACTACAAAGTTTCATAAATTAATTTGATTAAGTGATAATAATATTTTTGAAATAAATAATCACGTCTTATCAAAGAACCTGTAATAAACAAGATAAGGAGAAAATTTTTATTTTCAGAAACGGAATGTACTGAAATTTTAGATTTTATTAATCGTAGAAATAATTTACACTATATTATCTTAAAATTTATGAATTATTCGGATTAAACAAATATTAGTAATTTCGCAACTATGGGAAAATCATAACCAAAAAGATTTTAGTCCTGATTACTCTGGAGCAATTTCTAAACATTAATTGTAAATTATTGAAATTGACCTAATTTAAAAAAATACAAACACATGAAAAAATTTATAGTTTTATTAATACTGTCATCAATTATTATATTTTATAATTCTTGCAAAGAAGATGTAAATATAAATGCCAGCTGGAAAGACATTACAATTGTATATGGTTTACTAAATCAAAACGATACAACACATTATATCAAAATAAATAAAGCATTTTTGGGCGATGGAGATGCGCTGATAATGGCACAAGAACCTGATTCAAGCACTTATGGAGATGCTTTGGATGTGAAAGTTGAAGAATGGGAAAACAATAAAAGGCTTAATTCTTTTGTTTTTGATACAACTTCAATTTATAATAAAGATTCTGGTTTGTTTTATTATCCAGGTCAGATTGTTTATAAATGCTGTGCTTCATTAAATCAGAATTATAAATATAAATTAATTATAAAAAATAAAGATAAAATAGTAAGTTCCGAGACAAACTTAGTTCATGATTTTGATATTGAGAAGCCGAGACAAGGACAGAAAATAAATTTTAAAGCTAATACCCCTTTGAATGTTAAATGGGTTTCAGCTAAAAATGGTAAACGCTATGAATTGATGATAAGATTTCATTATAAGGAGATTAACAAACATACACTTGACACTCTAAATAAATATATAGATTGGTCATTTGGAGATAAAAAATCAATGACATTATATGGTGGTGAAGAAATGGAAATACAGTATCACGGCAATCAGTTTTTTAGTTTATTAGAAAATCAACTCTCTTATAATCCCGATATAGAAAGAATCGCAGGAAAAGTTGATTATATTTTTACAGTTGTTGGTGATGAATTAAATACTTATTTAGAAGTTAATGAACCCTCAAGTAGTATTGTTCAGGAAAGACCCGAGTATTCAAATATTAATAACGGCATTGGCATTTTCTCATGTAGATATCAAAAAATAAGAAGTAATGAACTTTCTCCATTAACAAAAACTGAATTAGAAAAAATGAATCTTAACTTTATTCATATTTCTGAATAACTATACTTTGATTATTAAATTAACAGTTTTGTTTTTATATAGTGCTTTAAAGAATGCTCTAAAATATTGAATATTACCGCAATATACCTTATTTTATAGGTTTACTTTGTGAAATGCAAAGCAATTTTACAATATCAATAAATAATAAAGCAAATTACAGAGTTTTTTCAGACTCCATATAAAATTAACGAATTTATCTAATTTATAAATATGCCAAACTAAAAAACTGATTTTATGTCTTTTTGTCATTATAATTATTAGAACAATAAAAAAAAGTTTTAAAGAATATATGTCATAATTTCATAAAAACATTTATCAGTTAGTTTTGGCATAATGATTGAGTAATCAAAATAAATTATAAATTAAAGTTTTGGTTTATAATAATATTTTGAATAAATAAAATATTAATTGAAATAAAAAAACAAAGAAATGGGAAAAATTATTGGAATCGATCTTGGAACAACTAATTCTTGTGTTGCAGTTATGGAAGGTAATGAGCCTGTTGTTATTCCTAATAATGAAGGCAAAAGGACAACACCTTCAATAGTTGCATTTACAGATAATGGTGAAAGAAAAATAGGGGATCCTGCTAAAAGGCAAGCAATAACAAATCCAAAAAAAACAATTTTCTCTATTAAAAGGTTAATGGGAGAAACTTATGACAGAGTAATCAATGAGATAAAAAGAGTGCCTTATGATGTAGAAAGGAGTAGCAATAATATGCCTAGGATTAAAGTGAATGATCGCTTATATACTCCACAGGAAATTTCTGCTATGATACTTCAAAAAATGAAAAAGACAGCAGAAGATTATCTCGGACAGGAAGTTACAGAAGCAGTTATTACTGTGCCCGCTTATTTTAGTGACTCACAGCGCCAAGCTACTAAAGAAGCAGGTGAAATTGCAGGATTAACTGTTAAAAGAATTATCAATGAGCCAACCGCTTCATCATTAGCTTATGGTTTGGATAAGAAAAATAAGGATGAAAAAATTGCAGTTTTTGATTTAGGTGGAGGTACCTTTGATATATCAGTACTTGAATTAGGCGATGGTGTTTTTGAAGTAAAATCAACTAATGGCGATACTCATCTTGGTGGTGATGATTTTGATCAAACTATTATTAACTGGCTAGCTGAAGAGTTTATAAAAGATGAGCATATAGATCTTAGAAAAGACCCTATGGCTTTGCAACGTTTAAAAGAAGCTGCTGAAAAAGCTAAAATCGAACTATCAAGTACTACATCCACTGAGATTAATCTTCCTTATATTATGCCTGTTAATGGAATTCCGAAGCACCTTGTTAGAAATTTGACAAGAGCTAAATTTGAACAACTTGTTGGAGAGCTTATTAAAAAAACTATTGAACCTTGCAAAATAGCTCTTAAAGATGCTGGTTTAAAAACTTCTGATATTGATGAAGTGATTTTGGTTGGTGGGTCTACCCGTATACCTGCTGTTCAAAAGTTAGTTCAGGATTTCTTTGGCAAAACTCCTTATAAAGGCGTAAATCCTGATGAAGTTGTTGCTGTTGGAGCAAGTATTCAAGGTGGGGTTTTAACAGGTGAGGTAAAAGATGTTTTGTTACTTGATGTTACTCCTCTATCATTGGGCATTGAAACTCTTGGTGGGGTTATGACAAGATTGATTGATGCTAACACTACTATACCTACAAAGAAATCTGAAATATTTTCAACTGCTGCTGATAATCAAACATCTGTTGAAATACACGTATTACAGGGTGAGCGACCAATGGCTAATCAAAACAAAAGTATAGGCCGTTTCCATTTAGACGGTATCCCCCCTGCTCCAAGAGGTATCCCTCAAATTGAAGTAACTTTTGATATAGACTCAAATGGCATTTTAAATGTTACTGCTAAAGACAAGGCTACTGGCAAATCACAAAATATTAGAATTGAAGCTTCTACTGGATTAACAGATTCTGAAATACAAAGAATGAAAGATGAAGCTGCTGCTAATGCAGAAGATGATAAAAAAAAGAAAGAAGAAATAGATAAGTTAAATAGTGCTGACGCTCTAATCTTTCAAACAGAAAAACAATTAAAGGATTACGGTGATAAAATACCTGCTGATAAGAAAAAACCTATTGAAGACGCTCTAACAGAACTAAAAGAAGCTTATAAAAACAAAAATATTTCAGCAATTGACAATGCTATGAATAAACTAAATTCTGTATGGCAAGCAGCAAGCGAAGAGATGTATAAAGCTACACAGGCTAATGCACAGCAAAATCAACAGCCAGGTACAGACAAAAAAGCAAAAAATGATGATAAAAAAACTAAACCTTCAGGTGATGACGAAGTTACAGATGTAGATTTTGAAGAAGTTAAAGATAAAGATAAAAAATAATCGGCTTTTTTATATTTTATTAATTTCCCGATAATCTTGATAAATAATACAAGATTATCGGGTTTTTTATTTTATTAAATAAGGAAAATTTCTATAGAAAGTCAAGACTGTAATAAATTCTATTGACGATTATTCAATGCCTATACATTTATCTTAATTGTATTCTCTCAATTTGTTTATTGATGTATCAGGTTCCCCGGTTTTGCAACACTTATCATTATTCACTCATACCATTGGATAATTATCTTACGGTATTTATACAATTCTATTCTTTTAAATAAATAATGCGATTTAATATTAATAAATTATTATTTTTTTATTATTTTGGTTAATTGAATTAATATTAAAAAATTATTGTTTATCTTTGTTATTAGTTAAAAAATTGTTTTGAAAAATATTTAATGAATAAAGTATTAAAAATAATTGTTTTTAAGTAAACTCAGTATATTGTTAAAATGTTTATAAACTAAAAATTACTTTTATTTCAAGATAATTTTCAATAAATAAGACTAAATTTGTACATATCAAATTAAATAAATTATAAACTAAAAATTAATAACTATGAAAAAAAATTACAAGATTAAAGGTCATCCCTTTTATGTCGTTTTTGTAATGGCATTGATTTTAGGGATAAGCCAGGTGGGGTTTGGACAAAACCTCTTATCAAATCCGGGCTTTGAAAATTGGGCAACAAACGGTGCATCCGGTCCACCGGATGATTGGTCGCTTTCTGGTTCTAGTATCACTGCCGAACAAGAATCAACAACAATTCATGGCGGAACATATTCTACAAAGATTACATGGACAACAACATCAACAAGGCGTTTAGAGCAAGTGGATGTTTCTGTAACAGCCGGTACTGATTATGAATTCAAATTTTGGGTTTTAGATAATGATGCAGGCGGTAATGTAAGGGTATGTATTCGTTGGTATGATAATTCTGGTTCATTTATATCTGGTTTTTATGGTGATTATTCTTCAGATTCTCCTGATTGGCAATTATTGGCAAGTGGTGCACAAACTGCCCCGGCTGACGCAGTTACTGCTCATGCAGAAATCAGAGTTTATGATGTTTCCGGATGGCCTGGCACTGCCACTGTTTATGCTGATGATGCTTCATTTGAAGCAAGTGGTGGAGGCAATCCTGCAATTACTAAAGCCTTTTCTATTAGCCAAACAGCTGTGGATGTTATATATGATCAGGATATGACTTCTGTTAACGCATCAGATTATACTCTTACAGGCACTGCAAATATTACTTTTTCAGGTGCAGCAATAGATGGCTCAGATGCTAAACTCGTACATCTAACCGGCGCTTCCTCAAATATGACAGGAGATATTACAGTTGATAATATTGCTGATGCAGCTAATAATACTGATTATGATTTTTATGCAGGTATTTTGCCTGTATCATTTACAAATACTACCAATCCTGGTGGTACAATGGATAATACTCATCTTGCTACCTTTACAGGCATTGTTTCTGCAAATGACCAATATAATAATGTATGGCTGAGTGATGCTGCAGGTGCTTATAATGGAATTTTGATTTATGATAATGATTTTGACGGAGAAGTTGCTGTTGGTGATGATATTCTTTTTACAGCAAAAAGAGATGTGTATAATAATCTTACAGAATTAAAAAATCCTGATACTCTTTCAATAAATTCAAGTGGTAATAGCCCTTACGGTCCAACATTGATTGATGGCTCTGATATTAATGAAAATATCGCAGCAGATACAGACCCTGGAGAAAAATGGGAAGGGCAATTCGTAAAAATTCAAAATTTCACAGTAGTATCTTATGAAGATTATGATTATAGATGTAGATGGATTACAGGTACAGACACATCTTATTTTCATGTTGGAGATAATGTAGATTATCATTTTAATAATACTTTCCTTAATGTGGGAGAACCTTATGATTCGATAAAAGGTGTTGTTGATTGGAAAAATTCAGGACCTTATTACAGGATAAATCCAAGAGAACAAGCAGATATTGACCCCGGAGAAGCAATTGTTAGAATTGTCGGTTCAATGCAAGGATGGAATACAACAGATCCTGATTATATTTGTTCATTAAATAATAATGGCGTTTGGCAATTGACCAAAACTTTAGGTTCTGATGATTGGGAATATAAAGCTCTTGAAGGTGATAATTGGGATTCAACAAATTATCCATCAAGTAATCAACATATTGTTTGTAGTGCTGATTCTACTATCACATGGAAGGTAAATATTGATGCTGACCTTGTTACACATACAAAACCGGTTGTTGCAGGTGACTTTTTCGAAGCAATGGGTTGTGGAAATAATTGGGATCCAACTAACCTTACAGGTGAAATGCAAGATCCTGATGGTGATGATGTTTATATCTGCAAATTATTAGTCCCTGATGGTAATTGGCAATGTAAAGTAACATTAAACAATAACTGGGATCAAAGTACTGGAGGGAATGTCC
>CAYNBX010000068.1:0-8704 GCA_964395505.1 uncultured Bacteroidales bacterium
ATTGTTTATAACTTTATGAATAGGCACTAATTATTATTTTTAGAGATGCATTTTTTTAGTAAGCCCTAATTAATCTATTTTGATATTTTAATTTGAATATTAATGCTATTTTATTAATCTCTTCTAAATTTCAGATGCAGAATATATTAATATGATTATACAAAAGAAAAACAATTAATTTTAATCTATTAATAGACATAAAACTTTATAGCTTTACTAAAATACAATTTAGTAAAGCTTTTTTTTAATATATATTTATAATTTTGATTTTTATTACCATATACATTTACCATAAAACTCAAGGATCATTGATATAAAATATTTAAACCACATTTTAAATTATGTTAAAAAAGCAAATTCCCGGGATAAATAATTTTATCAAAAAATATAATTTAATAGTCTTACGCGAAGTTTTCATCTTTGCAGTAATAACTTTAGCAATTCATTTCGGTTGGCGTTTCTGGGCTTACCACTATCATTTTGCTCCCTTAGCATATTTTGTTAATTCTGCAAGACATTTCATGGCTAATCGTGTATTTAATGAGAGCACATGGTTTATTTCAAATGTATTGCAAATTGACATTACAAAGCTTAAGAATACAATGTATTTTGAAAATAACAGTTATATAGGAATAAACTCAAGTTGTTCTGGGATGAAGCAAATCACACAGTTTGTATTATTAATGATAATTTATCCGGGACCCTGGAGGAAAAAATTATGGTACATCCCTTTAGGAGCTTTTATTGTTCATCTTACAAATTTGTTCAGGATAATTGGTTTATCGGTTATCATAACTCATTGGGCACCATATTGGAAATTTAGTCATGATTATCTGTTCAGACCTTTTTTTTATGTGGTGATTTTTAGTATGTGGGTAATCTGGGTAGAATACTTTTATAAGAAGGATTCGTTACATAAAACAGACCCCGGGGTGTCTGAACAAGCTGTGACCAAAGGGAATTGATTCCCGAGTACACGGGATTAGATTTAAGTTGTATTCACCCTGATACGCTATGCCCTAATACGTTTCTATACAGGGGAACCACAAGATAAATTACAAAGCAGGTAGTGGAATGATTATAAAATAAAATTAGCCCCGAGAACCCGGGGCTAATCTCCAATTTCTACATCTTGAATTTATAAAAGATTTTTTATTTTATTCCTAATTGTTTCTTAACCAAAGGCATAACATCATCGCCAGGGTCAGCATAAAGTAAAAGTCCACCTGTAGAGTTAAAAATATAGTTATATCCATACTTTTTTGCAACAGCTTTAACAGCATTTTGAGCTTTTTCTATAATAGGATTAGTTAATGCTGTTTCTTTGTCTTGCAAATCTTTTTGAGCTTGTGTATTAAAATCGTTCATTCTATTTTGTAAATCCTGCATTTCTTTTTCTTTTGTTTGTTTTATGATATCAGACATAGTTGATAGATTTGCCTGATAATCTTCATATTTGTTCTGGAGTTCAGTCTTCATTTGATCCATTGTTTTCTGTAAGGAATTTGCATATTTTTGATAAACAGTCTTAACTGAGTCCTGACCAGGCATCATATTATACAGACCGGCAAAATCAATATGCCCGAATTTATAGGCTTTTTGTGCATTTGAGTTTATAGAAAACCCTAAAAATACTAAAATGATAATAATTTTTGATAGATGTTTCATTTTTATTAATTATAAAATTAAAGTTATTAAATCAATTCTTATGCAAAACTATATAAATAAATTCAATATTTAAAAATTAATTATTTCCTCTTATTTTTTTTCTTCGTATTATAACCATATCCTAATTTATCAAGTACATCATCACTTAAATCATATTTTGGATTTGTATATAACATTGTCAGACTTCCGGCTTTATCAAAGATAACAGCATAAGATCTATTGGTTGCTAACTCTTCAACTGCATTATAAATTTTTTCTTGTATTGGTTTTACAAGTTCTTGACGTTTTTTGAAAAGATCACCATCTTTACCAAATCTTTTCTTCTGTAAGTCTTTAGCCAGTTTTTCTTTTTTAATGATTTCATCTTCCCTTTTTTTCTTCATATCTTCTGGCAATAAAACTGCATCCGCCTGATATCCCTTATAAAGTTTGTCAATTTCAGCAAATTTTGCTTCTATTTCTTTTTGATATTTTATTGATATCTCATCAAGTTGATCCTGTGCATCAGAATATTCAGGAATATTTTGCAAAATATACTTAGTATCAACAAAAGCATATTTTTGAGCATAAGAAAATATGCCTGTTATAAAGATAAAAATTGTAACTAAAACTAACTTTTTCATTTTTTTCTCCTTTTATTAAATTTTGTTCAAATTAGATTATTTTCAATATGGATAGATAAAGAATAATTTATCAATATTTTACAAACAATGTGCCACAGATTTTATCAAAAATTGAGTAATACTTCAACAAAATTAACTATTATTTATTTAATCAATAGAATGATTCATAGAGAAATGGAATTGTCCTCTATTAGCATCAGGTATTCCAGGTACTTTATCGAAACCATACCCCCAATCAAGACCTAATAAACCAAACATAGGTAGATATACACGAATACCTAAACCGGCTGATCTATAAAGATCAAAGGGATTAAATTCCTTAAATTTCAGCCAGGAATTACCTGCCTCCAAAAAACCCAAAACAAATATTGTAGCATTTGGCTTAAGCGAAACAGGATATCTAAGCTCAAAAGTATTTTTATTATAAATCGTACCACCTGTATTATGGGTCTTATAATAATTAGGTGTTAAGGATTCATTACTATATCCCCGCATTCCAATAAGTTCTCTCCCATCCATATTATTATATCCAGATAATCCATCACCTCCTAAATAGAATCTATTAAAAGGCGTAACGCCAATGTCATTATTATAACAACCCAAAAAACCATATTTAGTACGTGCAAACAAAACCAAATCCCCGGTTATTTTTGTAAACCATGATGCTTTAATTTTCCACTTATGATATTCAATCCACTTGTATTTATCCTGTTCTTCCATATTCTTATAATCTTTATCTTGAAATAAAGAATAAGGGGGGGTTAATTCTAAAGATACTAAAACTTCAGAGCCACTACGGGGATAAATTGGAGCATCAATTGAACTTCTTGATAAAGATAAAGAATAACTAAAATTATTATAATAACCATTACCATTACCAAAGGCAAATATCCTGCTATAATTATTCAAATCGTATCGTTGTAAATTTATGCCTTGATAAACGAAAAAGTAATCATCAGGCCAACTTAATCTTTTACCTAAGCTAAACGATAATCCATCAATTCTAAAAGATTGCCTGTTAGTATCGCTTGTGGGCAAAGCATTTGAAAATAATGAATGATAATAAGAAACACTTAAAGCATTAGGCTTTTTCCCTCCAAGCCATGGTTCAGTGAATGAAGCTCTATAGCTCAAATAACCCTTACCATACGATTGCATTCTTATGCTTAATTTTTGACCATCACCAGTAGGTATTGGTCTCCATGCTTTTTTCTTAAAGATATTCTTTGTTGAAAAATTATTAAAAGAAAGACCTAAGGTTCCAATAACTCTACCATAACCCCACCCCCCTGATAATTCAACCTGGTCTGAAGAAGTTTCTTCAACATTATAATTAATATCAACAGTACCTTCAGCAGGATTAGGCTCTACATCAGGTTTTATTTTTTCTGCATCAAAATATTTTAACTGAGCTAACTCTCTTGTTGACCTAATAATATCTTGCCTGCTAAATAAATTCCCCGGTTTCGTCCTTAGCTCACGAATTACAACGTGATCATTTGTTTTTGTATTTCCCTTTACTGAAACTTTATTAATTATAGCCTGTTTGCCCTCATGAATTCTAATCTCAAGATCAATTGAATCGTTTTCTACTGCTACTTCTACTGGTTCTACTGAAAAAAACAAATATCCATTATCCATATATAATGAGCTAACATCAAGACCATTAGGATTATAATTCAAATTAGCATCCAAAATTTCCTCATTATAAACATCCCCCTTTTTGATCTTTAGAACTGAATTTAAAATATCATCAGAAAATTTGGTATTACCAACCCAGGTGATATTTCTGAAATAATATTTTTTGCCTTCATCAACAGTAATATCAATATTTATTGTTTTATCATCATTTTTATATATTGAATCTTTTACAATTTTGGCATCTCTGTATCCAAGCTCATTATATTTTTTAATTAATTTTACTTTATCTTTTTGATAATCATCTTTAATATATTTTGAAGTCTTAAAAATTCTAAATCTAAAGTCCTGTCTGGCATAATTATAAGCTTTAACAAAAATACTATCAAAATGTAAATTCAGCGCGTATTTCAAAGAATAAAAAATTACCTGATCAATATGAGCGAGTGGGTTAAATTCACTTTTTTCTTTTGTCTTTTTAAAAGTTTTTTTTACTTTTTCATCACTTAAATATTTATTCCCATAAATATTAATATTACAAATTTTAATTTTTTTATGTTTTTTTATATTTATATGTAAAATAACATTGTTTTTCTTTTTGGGATCTTCTCTACTGGTAATTTTTACATCAGCATCAAGAAAACCTTTATTAGTATAATATTTTTTAATAATATTATTAGTTCTGATAATCAAGTTATCAGTAACAACATCGCCTCTAACTAATTTAATTTTATCGCGGAGATTATCAGCTTCTGATTTTCTAACACCTGAAAAAAAGAATTTGGACAAACGGGGCCTCTCTTTTATATCAATATTAAGGAAAATAAGATCTCCCTGAACTTTAGTGGCAGATATTGAAATATCTTCAAACAAGCCTTGTTTCCACAACTTTTCAATAGCATTAGTTATTTTATCTCCTGGAACTTTAACTTTTTCACCGACAGATAAGCCAGAAAGCATTATCAACACATTATTATCTAAATATTGTATTCCTGTTACAGTAATCCCTCCAATAGTATATTCCTTAGGGTTAGAATAATCAACATCACTAGTATTATTACCAATATTTATTTGTGCCTTTGAAACAAATGCTGTCAAAGAAAAGACAATAATTAAAAGAAAATATTTTAAATTCATTTATTTACATATTAGCTAATTGTTCACTAATTTTGCCAAATCTTCTTTCACGGCCTTGATAATCAATAATAGCTTCATAAATATCATTTTCTCTAATATCAGGCCATAATTTTGGGCTAAAATATAATTCAGAATAAGCTATCTGCCATAAAAGAAAATTACTAATTCTATATTCGCCACTTGTTCGTATTAATAACTCAGGATCGGGTATTGAAGCTGTGCTTAAAAAAGAGCTGAAAAGATCCTGATTTATATGCTCAATAGAAATCTCATTATTTTTAACTTTTTGAGCTATTATTTTAGTGGTGTTAACAATTTCCCAACGTGAGCTGTAGTTTATTGCTAATATCAATGACATTTTATTGTTTTTTGAAGTAGCGTCAACAGCTTTTTTCAATTGATCAAAATATTTCTTTTCTATGCTTTTAAAATCTCCTATTACCAAAAAACGAATATTATTATCATTAAGATTTTTAGTTTCATTATTTACAGTTGTAATAAGTAAATGCAACAAAGCATTAACTTCATCTTTAGGACGATTCCAATTTTCAGTTGAAAAAGCGAATAATGTTAAATATTTAATACCTAAATTAGAGGCGGCTCTAACAGTTTCTTCAACAGCAAAAACTCCATGCTTATGACCAAAGGTTCTAAGTTTGCCTTGTTTTAAAGCCCACCTGCCATTACCGTCCATAATAATAGCAATATGCTCTGGCAATCTTTTTAAATCTATTTTATCTCTTAAATTCATCTGTTATACACAAAATAATTTATCAATACTTGCTATGTCTCTGAAAATCTCTACAAGTACCTCTATGCCTAAATTTAATTTTATAAGTAAGCATCATTCCTGCAAAAGAATACCAATCATTGTCTTTCGGGTTACCTCTTTGCATACCGGGCAAATGCTGCATTGAAGGGTCAGAATGTATTTCTGCGCTATTACCTTGATCTATTTTACTTCCATCAAGATAATAAGTTTTACTAACATCATCAATATAATCAGTAAAAGTCTTTCTCAAACCCCATTCTGCACTCACACAAATATTCTTTGCCAAACTATATTTAAAACCAATGCCAAAAGGGAAGCTTATATTTGTCAAAGGATATTTAGATCTTCCCTGGTAACCAACATTTTGTCCTTCTGTTCCTAAATCACGCAAGTTTTCTCCGTCAGCCTCAGGTTTAAAATTAAAAGCAGAAACTCCCCCAAAAATGTAAGGAGTCCAGTAAGTTTTCAAACTTCCTGTAAAATATTTAAAAAAATTCAATTCCATCTGTGCAGATACTTCATATAAAGGCGATTGAAATTTTAGCTCTCTTTGTTCATTATATTTTATCTTTGAATCATCAGCTTTTAAGTTACCATAAAAAGCATTTATTTTAAGAGCCAAACGTGGATTAAAATTATATCTATAAATTATACCTTCTGCTAATTGAGTTTGATTAAAATGCCCTCTTGGGTTCAAATCGCCAATATAATAAGAACCACCAAGGAAAAAACCTATTTCTGAACGCTGTGAATAAGCATTTACATAAAATAACAAGATTATTAAAAATAGAACTATTCTTCTCATAAAAAAGGAAACTTGCAAATTTATTATTTTTTATGAATTTTAATATTTTATTATTAAGATACTAATACAAAAAATATATTAATTTCTTATATCCAAACCCCACATTAGTTTCTCTCGTATTGTCTTAAAGAAATTTTTATTCTTCATTCTAATAATACTAATATTAAAATTTTCTTTTCTAATTATTAGCTCAATAGAAGAGTCAATAGCCTTTACACGTGAGTCTAAAGACACATAGAAACTTTCACTTCTCCCATTAACTCTGATTTTAATAATACTATTATCTGGGATAACGACAGGACGTACTGTTAAATTGTGCGATGATATTGGAGTAATAACAAAATTTTCTGAGCCGGGAATTAAAATAGGACCTCCGCAGCCAAGTGAATAAGCCGTAGAACCTGTGGGTGTTGCAACAATTAATCCATCAGCCCAATAAGAATTAAGTAAATCATCATTAATAAAAACACGAATATGAATTAACGAAGGTGAACCTTTTTTGCTCACAGTTAAGTCATTTAAAGCATAATTTAAACTGCCGAATAAATTATTTGAAGTCTCCAGTCTTAATAAAGATCTTTTATCTAAAATATATTCTCCTCTTATTATTTCATCAATTGCAGGTATTATCTCTTCTTTTGAAATGCTTGATAAAAACCCTAATCTACCCATATTAATTCCTAATATTGGGATATTTGAATCTTGCACTAAAGTAATAGTATCAAGCAAAGTTCCATCTCCACCAACAGAAAATAAAAAATCAATTTTTCCCTTAATTTCTTTACTAAAATTAAAAATTGAAAATTTTAAATCAAATCTTATCTTATCTTTTATAAATTTATAAAAAGGCTCATAAATAAATAAATTGCTGCCAACATCTTCAAGTTTTTTAACTAATTGCTGCATATAAACAAAACCATCTTCTGAAAATGATTTACCAAATATTGCTATATTCATTTGTTAATATTAAAATATTAAATTTCCTGATTTATACAATTATAAGTTAACCCCAAAATAAAATACTAAATGTTAAAAATTAGAACTATATATAGTGTTTGCAAGCTGCATTTAACTCATTTAAAATAAAAGATAACACCGCTTTTAGTGTATATGAGAAAATCCATAAATCTATGAAGAACATTACTATATAAAAAAATCGTTATCAAAATAAAGAAGTATTTTAAATAAGTCCTTTTGTTGACAAAATTACGAAAAATTAACTCATAAATCATTTCAATTAACTATATTATAAAAAACAATAAATTTTAATCAATTTAAAATTAACAGATTTATATACTTAAATTAAAATAATTTTAAATTGTTTATGATTTTTTTTCTTTTTTTTGTATCTTGCCAAAAAAGTTAAGCAATTAAAAAATAATGCAATGTATAGTCCAAAAACCATATATGCAAAATTAGCCTTAGAAGTTATCTCTAATTATCTGAAAGGGGGAGATGTAGAAAAAATTGAGAAGAGGGAAGTGCCCAAAGAACTTTCAAAAAAGCAGGCTTGTTTTGTTACAATTCACAATCTTGACGGGAGCTTAAGAGGATGTATCGGCACTATAACTTCCTATAATGAAAATTTATATCATGAAATAATCCATAATGCAATATCTGCAGCAGTTCATGACCCAAGGTTTGAACCAATGACAGAAGACGAACTTGATAATATTAAAGTATCAGTGGATGTTCTTTCTGTACCGGAAAAAATACAAAGTTTAGATGAATTAGACCCTAAAAAATTTGGCATTATTGTGTCAGATTATGAATATAGGAGAGGTTTGCTTTTGCCAAATTTAGAAGGAGTTGATACAATTAAACAACAACTGAGTATTGCCAGCCAAAAAGCAGGAATTTATGAAAGCAATATAAAAAAATTAGATATTTATAAATTTACTTCTACAAGATATTATTAATCATAAGTAAAATTGAAAAAACAAATAAAGATTAAACATCCCCGGAGTGTCGGGGCAGGCTATAAGCAAAGAAAATTTAGATTTTGAATTTTAGATTTAATTTGGACACACCCTGTACATTTCACCCTGATATGCTTCGCTA